>JAOTUD010000618.1 GCA_029864065.1 Gammaproteobacteria bacterium
CGGTCTCGACCGAATTCATCGATTCGGAGAAGCCGTCGTATCACGTCTATTACCCGGCCAGGCGCGGTTTCCGCGCGTCGATAAAACAGGTCCTGCTCGATGCCGGCTTCAACCTGCCATTCGAGGATATCGATCGCGACGTGCGCAACATTACCAAGGCGCTGATCAAGCATATCTTCCCGCGTCCGCGGCGCGCGCATCTGAATTTTCAGTTCCAGGTCATCAGCGCCATATTTTACCGTAACAAGGCCGCCTACATCGTCGGGCGCGCTATCAATTCCAACAAGGCGGTGCCGTTCGCGATTCCGATTCTGCACGGCGGCGACGGGACGATTTACTGCGATGCGATCATCATTGGCAAACAGGGTCTGAACCGCCTGTTCGAATTTTCCTACGTTTACTTCATGGTCGATCATCCCGTGCCCTCGTCGATCGTTGCCTTCCTGCAGCGGTTGATGCCGACACGCAGCAAGGAATCGTTTTACTCCGCGATCGGATTTCACAAGCAAGGCAAGACCGTCTTTTACCGTGATTTCCTGCATCACCTGAAGCACTCGGAGGATGAACTGATATTCGCGCCCGGCATCAAGGGCATGGTTATGGCAGTGTTCACGCTGCCCTCCTACCCGTACGTTTTCAAGGTGATTCGCGACCGCTTTCCACCGCCGAAAAGAACCACGCGCCAGGAAGTCCTGGGAACTTACCGGCTGGTCAAGATGCACGACCGGGTCGGGCGGATGTCGGACATTCTCGAGTATTCGCAGGTGGCGCTGCCACGCAATCGCTTTGCTGCAGACCTGTTGGACGAGCTTTACGAAACCTGCGCCAACAGTATCAGCGAGGAAGGCGACCAGGTCGTCATCAAGCACCTGTACATCGAGCGCCGCATGACGCCGTTGAATATCGCGGTGCAACAGGCTGACGATTATTACCTGGACAAGTTGATGCAGGGTTACGGCGAGGCCGTCAAGGAACTGGCCGGCGCCAATATCTTCCCCGGCGACCTGCTATTGAAAAACTTCGGCGTGACCGGACAGGGCCAGGGTCGGATCGTATTCTACGATTACGATGAAATCTGCTACCTGACCGAGTGCAATTTCCGCAGGATCCCGGAACCGCTTTACCCGGAGGACGAGTTCGCGGCGGAACCCTGGTACAGCATCGCGGCGAACGATATATTCCCGGAGCAATTCGCGACCTTCCTGTTCGCCGACAACCGCGTGCGTCAGGCATTCCTGAAGTATCATCGCGACCTGCTCGATGCCGATTTCTGGATCTGCAAGCAGGAAAATATCAGGGCCGGTATCTACGAGGACGTTTTCCCCTACCCACAGAAGATACGTTTCGCGCGCTAGAAAAGGGTTGTCGGTGACAGCAGGATCCCGTCCTCGTCGCTGTACAGGTATTCGCCCGGGCGGAATACGGCGCCGAGAAATTCGACCTCGACGTCGACGTCTCCCCTGCCATCCTTGCTGCCGCGCCGCGGAAAGGTCGCCAGCGCCTTGACGCCTATATCCATGCCATCGATGTCGGCGCTGTCGCGGATGCAGCCGTTGACGACGATCCCGGCCCAGCCGTTGTCGCTCGCGGCGGCGGCGAGCAGGTCGCCGAGCACCGCGCAGTCGAGGCGGCCGTCGTTGTCGATCACCAGCACCCTGCCGTTGCCGGGTGCATGGGTTTGCTCGCGCACCTGGGAGAAATCGCCATGCGCCCGAATGGTCAGGATCTCGCCGTGAAAACGCTTGCAGGCGCCGAAACTGCGCAGACCAGGCTGCACTACCTGCACCCCGCCCTCGTTGGCGTCGCTCAAATCAGCTGTCTTGAATGTCATCGTCGGGTCCCCGATTTACCGCCTGCTAGAACTGTTCTTCCTCGGTCGAGCCCGTCATCGCCGTAACCGAAGACATACCGCCCTGGACCGTCGTGGTCACGTCGTCGAAGTAACCGGCACCGACTTCCTGCTGGTGCGATACGAAACTGTAACCCTTATCGGCCGCGGCGAACTCGGGCTCCTGCACCTTTTCGACATAATGTTTCATGCCCTCGCCCCGCGCGTAGTCGTAGGCCAGGTCGAACATGTTGTACCACATGTTGTGAATGCCGGCGAGCGTGATGAACTGGTACTTGTAACCCATTTCGGAAAGCTTGTCCTGGAACTCGGCGATGGTTTTGTCATCGAGGTTTTTCTTCCAGTTAAATGAAGGCGAACAGTTGTAGGCCAGCAGCTTGCCGGGATGCACGGCGCGCACCGCCTCGGCCCATTCGCGCGCAAACCCGAGATCCGGCGTACCGGTCTCGCACCACACCATGTCGGCATATTTGGCATAGGATTCGCCGCGAGAAATCGACTGCTCCAGGCCGTTCTTGACGCGGTAAAAACCCTCGGCGGTGCGCTCG
>JAOTUD010000620.1 GCA_029864065.1 Gammaproteobacteria bacterium
TAACGCGGACGACCACCTGCGCTGGATCAACGAACTCGGTTCAGAACCTTACCCGGTCTCGGCGTCGATGTGGTTAGCGGGGCGCAGCCAGCTGCGACTCTCGGGTAGCGAGCAGGGAGTAAGGCAGGCCGCAAAACAACTGGGTGGCGACGAAACCGCGTCCGACTGGCAGCGACTCAGGGAGCAATCCCTGGACTTTTTCGACCCGGGACTGCCGTTGACGCGGGTATCGCTGCCGCCGGCGAAAGCGGATATGTTCCCCGGTAAGACCCAGCTAATCGAATGGGGCGGCGCACAGCGATGGCTGTGCGGTGATGTCGATATCGCCGTGCTGCGCGACGCGGTCGGCGACCAGGGCGGCAGCGCCTGCGCATTTCGGGGACACCCCGTCGGCGTGCCCTGTTTTCAGCCGTTGCCGGCCGCGATGCTGAAACTGCAGCGCAACATCAAGTCGAGCTTCGATCCTGCCGGTATTTTCAACCCGGGCAGGATTTACCCGGGGCTCTAGCATGCAAACCAATCTCGCCAAAAAGATTCAGCAGACTGGTCATGCCGAAACGATAGAGTCGATTCTGCGTAAATGCGTGCACTGCGGATTCTGCAACGCAACCTGCCCGACCTACCAGTTGCTGGGCGACGAACTCGACGGCCCGCGCGGGCGAATCTACCAGATGAAGCAGTACTTCGAGGGCGCACCGGCGAACCCGGAGATGCTCAAGCATCTCGACCGCTGCCTGACCTGTCGCGCCTGCGAAACCACCTGTCCGTCGGGCGTCGACTACAGCCATCTGCTCGAAATCGGGCGCGAGAGTATCGAGCGCGAGTTGCCGCGGGCGTGGTGGGATCGCGCGCGACGCCGGGCGATCGTCCGCTTCATCAATTCGGGGTGGCTGTTTAAGATGTCGGTCCGAAGCGGGCAGCTGCTGGCCCCGCTGCTGCCGGGCAAGCTGAGGCAATCCATCCCGCCCCGGCAGACGCCGATCCCGCGCACCGTTGCCGGACACCAGCGCAAGATGCTGATGCTCGCCGGATGCGTGCAGCCGACGCTGGCGCCCAATACCAATAACCACGCGGTCAACCTGCTCGACAAGCTGGGGGTGGAGGTCATCGAGGCGGGCGCGGGGCTTTGCTGCGGCGCCGCGGCGATGCACACGTCGGACAGCGAATACGGCATGACGCAGATCAGGCGGCTGATCGACAGCTGGTGGCCGCATGTCGAAGCCGGGGCCGAGGCGATCGTCGTAACGGCGACCGGCTGCGGCACCAGCGTAAAGGATTATGGCCGTATACTCGAGCAGGATCCGGAGTACGCGCAAAAGGCCGCAACAGTGAGCTCGCTCTACCGCGACCTGCTGGAAGTCATCGAGGACGAAGCGGATCGGATCGAATCACCGGCGCAGCAGTACCGGCGGGTTGCGGTGCACACCCCGTGCAGCATGCAGCATGGCCTCGGCATCAATGGCCGCGTCGAGCGGCTACTGGCGCGC
Organism: Gammaproteobacteria bacterium; assembly: GCA_029864065.1. Classification (GTDB taxonomy): domain Bacteria; phylum Pseudomonadota; class Gammaproteobacteria. The sequence goes on from JAOTUD010000620.1 coordinate 1,488, forward strand.
GCGGGCTACGAGATCTGCCGGGTCGAGGATGGGCACCTGTGCTGCGGCTCCGCCGGAACCTACTCGATGCTGCAGCCGGCGCTCGCCGCAAGGCTGCACGACAACAAGATAGCGGCGCTTTGCGTGGAACAACCCGATGTCATCGTCACCGCCAACATCGGTTGCCAGCTGCACCTCGCCCAGGGGAACCCGGTTCCGGTGCGCCACTGGATAGAGCTGCTTTAAAAACCAGGCCTGCTCGGGGATTTATGCGCAGGGCGGCTTTCCCGGGCATCGACTCCGGTGCGTAACCATTCTGTAATTCTGCGCTGCGATAATTTTGCCGGTAGTTTGAGTGATTGATTATTAACCCGAGGTAGGTTAGTTTTACAGGCCCGGTGAATACCGGGCGAGCAGATACCAATAAATTTAGAGCTCCTGAGGACACTTCCAATGAACAAACTTCGATATTTAGTCAGTATCGGCCTTATGGCCGTTGCCGGCAGTGCGCTGGGCGCAGGTTGCCCCGCGATCACCGTCGACAATATGCAGGGCGTGCCCACCGGCGCGTACCCGCAGCAGTATGACCTTGCCGAGTTCGAAAGACTCGCCAAATGCAAACTGGAATTCAAGGAAAATCCGGCGATCGCCAAGCTGAACGGCAGAATTCGCGGCAACCCGAGCAAGCTGCCGCCGGTGGCCGAGCGGCTGCCCCAGGAACCGCTGGTAGTTGCACCTTACGATAGCATCGGCAAATACGGCGGCGTCTTCGACGTCATGTCGAACGCGACCGAGGCTGGCACCTCCGACTTTCTCGCCATTCGCCACGTCAACCTGGTGCGCTATTCCGACGATCTGCAAACCATCGTGCCGAACGTCGCCAAGGGCTGGAAGTGGAACGATGATTACACCCAGCTGACCTTC
>JAOTUD010000062.1 GCA_029864065.1 Gammaproteobacteria bacterium
TCACTTTAAAGGTTACGGCCGATATTCGATAACAGGATTCGACCTGTTTCAACAAATACATGGCAAGACCAGCCGGTAGGGAGTGTAAACTGGCCGTCGCCGAGAGCCGAACTGCTCTCCGACCCTTGCAATCGAAACCGGAGCAGCCCATGAAGACAATCAATCCCGACAGTATCGTAAAGCCCGCGTCAAACTATGTGCAGGGAGTCGTGCATGCCGCCGCCGCGGAACGGATCCTGGTATCGGGGCAGCTTGGCCTGCGTCCTGACGGTACGCTGGAGGAGGGCATCGAAGCGCAGATGGAAAGGGCATGGTGCAACGTCTTCGCCGTGATGGCCGCCGGTGGTTTCGAAATTGACCACCTGGTGCGCGCCACGATTTATGTCACCTTGCCCGGACAGGTTTCGACCTACCGCAGGATCAGGGACAAGATGCTGGCAGGTCATCTGTGCGCCAATACCTATATCGAGATTTCGGCGCTGGCGGCTCCCGAGTTCCTGGTTGAAATCGAAGCCGAGGCGGTGAAGGAGTGATTCCGGCCTTCGTTCCCGTCCGCTTGATCCGCGGCCGCGGACGCTAGCTAACAGCGGCACGGAAAAAGACAGGCTTTACTACGATGGCGTCTGCCCGATACGCAGCGCGGAAGCCGGCAAGCGCGAAAAATTCTGCAATGGCCAGGCCGGGCATTAAACGCGTTCGCGATACGGGAAAAAACGATCGGCAGCGATGATTCTGCTCCAGGGTGACGCAAGGCTGACCTGCCGCATCATTCCATTTTGCCCGGATGACTGGATACCCCGGCCGAGTCGCGGCATGAAAGCCTGGGCATGCTAGCCCGCTGCCATATTACTTGCCGGCAAACACCGAATTATACTGCTGTCCGGTTTTGACGAAGGTGGTGCACTTGCTGAGCCATTTCAGCTTCTTGGCGCCGGCGTAAGTGCAGGTGCTGCGGACACCGCCCAGCAGGTCCTGGATGGTATTTTCGATCTTGCCTCGATAAGGGACCTGGATTTCGCGGCCCTCGGACGAGCGATACTCCTTCAGACCGCCGAAATGTTTTTCGTTGGCGGCCTTCGAACTCATGCCGTAGAAATTGACGAACTTGCGCTCCTCGACCTGGTCTTCCCAGCCGTTTTTGGTTTTCCTGACTTCGCCGGTTTTGTAATGGCGCGTAATGATTTCGCCGCCGCCCTCGTCATGACCGGCCAGCATGCCGCCGAGCATGACGAAATCGGCGCCCGCCGCAAAAGCCTTGGCCAGGTCGCCGGGGCAGGTGCAGCCGCCGTCGGCGATTATATGACCCCCGAGGCCATGCGCGGCGTCCGCGCACTCGATTACCGCGGAAAGCTGGGGGAAGCCGACCCCGGTCTGGGTGCGCGTCGTGCACACGCTGCCCGGCCCGATGCCGACCTTGACGATATCGGCGCCGCTGAGCATCAATTCCTCGGTCATCTCACCGGTCACCACGTTTCCGGCAATGATCACGACATGCGGGTAGGCCTCGCGCAACTGCTTGATGAACTCTGAAAAACGTTCCGAGTAGCCGTTGGCGACGTCGACGCAAACGTATTTCAGGTTGCTGCCGGTGTGCTGGTAGACGGCCTCGAATTTCTCGTAATCCTGGTCGGTGATGCCGGTGGAATAGGCGGCGTTTTCGCGCCGCGAGTCGCGACCGTCGCGAAAAAAACCAGCCAGTTCGTCGGCGCCGAAGTTCTTTGCCAGGCAGGTAAACAGCCCCATTGCGGCCAGCGCGTCGGCCATTGCAAAGGTGCCGACGCCGTCCATGTTGGAAGCCATGATCGGTATGCCGCGGTAGTGCGCAGAGCTGTCAGAACGGTAGTTGCGAAACGTGAATTCACGCTCCAGCTCGACGTCCTTGCGGCTGCCCACCGTGCTGCGCTTGGGGCGGATCAAAACGTCCTTGTAGTCTAGTTTGCTGTCGTCTTCGATTCTCATGGGATAACGAGGCCAGTTGCTGTCGGACAGCAATCGACCTTAGCACGAAACCATGGTCCGTAACAGGCTGTTGATAACGCGTCCGCGGGACGCTATTCTGGGCCGTAACTCGTTGCAACAACAGGATCAGGCATGCTGGCCAGCGGGGAAGCCCGTAACGCATTGTTGATCGACCTGGACGGCGTCATTTACCAGAGCGGTCACTTGATCGCCGGCGCCACCGATGCGCTCGACTGGATAAAAAAGCAGCACATACCGCAGCTTTTCGTCACCAATACCACGTCGCGTCCGCGCGCCGCGCTGCTTAAGAAGTTCGAAACCATGGGATTCAGCGTGTCGCCCGACGAGGTCATGACCCCGGCGATCGCCGCGGCGCAATGGCTGGCCGATCATCGGCTGCAAAAGGCGGCCCTGTTCGTACCGCCCGCCACCGCGCAGGATTTCAACCGGGTAGAAGCGATAGCCCTGGATAGCGATGCCGCGGTCGACGCGGTGGTCATTGGCGACCTCGGCGAGGCCTGGGATTTCGCCCTGTTGAATCGCGCGTTTCAGATGCTGATGCGGGAGCCGCGGCCGCGCCTGATCGCGCTCGGAATGACGCGTTACTGGCGTGGTAAAAACGGTTTGCAGCTCGATGTCGCGCCCTTTGTCAAGGCGCTCGAGCATGCCGCCTCCTGCGAGGCGGTCGTGGTCGGCAAACCGGCCCCGGCCTTTTTCGAGGCCGCGCTGGAAATGCTCGGAACCAGCGCCGATCGGGCATTGATGATCGGCGACGATATCGCCGGAGACGTCGACGCGGCGCAGCGTTGCGGCATCCGCGGCATCCAGGTCAAAACCGGCAAGTTTCGCGATGCCGACCTGGACGGGTCGATAAAGCCGTTCGCGCTGCTCGACTCGTTTGCCGACCTGCCGGCATGGTGGCGACAGACCCTGTCCGGCTAGCGCCAGGCGACGGGTCAGGCCAACGCCTGCTCCAGGTCGGCAAAGGTATGAGCGCGAGTCGATAACTCGATTTTGCAGCCGGTCAGTTTTTCGATATGGGTAGACGAAAACAGACCGGTGATAACCGGCGCGCCGTCGGCATCGCCATCGCCGACCAGCATGTGCTGGCGGCCAGCCAACCTGATGGTTTCGACGATATCGCCGACGCTGGCCCGCCTTACGTCCGCCCTTGTCAGGGCTTCCAGTTGCGCCAGTGGCGTCATGATGTCCTGCGCCAGAATTTCGTCGCGGCTGCCGCCGTGCTCGCGCATGTAGCGCACCGGTTTGTCACCGAACAGGTCGGTGTAGGTCACCAGCCCCTTGATAACCCCGTCGGCCTCGGCGACGAACAGCAGGCGCACACCGCAAGCGATCATCTTATCGTTGATCTGCGCGATTCTGGCCGTGGGGCCAATTGCGAAGGGCCGGGTATGGGTAAAATCGGTGTATACCATTGCGGCGTCGTCCTCGAACGATACCGACGCCTCTTCGGGATCATGGCTTAGCGGAATCGAGGTACCGGGTGCGAGTAACTTGTGCGGCAGGTTTTGATAGCTGGTATTCATCGCAACTCCTCAGAAAACAACCGGGAGCGGCATTATACCCCAAAGCGCGGCTCGTGCCGCGCTGTTCTGCGGTCGGCGGCTAGCGGGTCCTGGGGCAGACGCCGTCGCTGCCAAAGAAAAACTCGATCTCGGCTTTCGCGGTATCGGGGCCGTCCGAGCCGTGTACGGCGTTTTCGTCAACGGTTTGCGCGAAATCTGCGCGTATGGTGCCGGGGGCCGCGTCGGCAGGATTGGTTGCGCCCATTACTTCGCGGTTTTTGCCGATCGCATCTTCGCCCTCGAGGACCTGCACCATGACCGGTCCGGAAGTCATGAAATCGACCAGGTCGTTGTAGAAAGGCCGTTCCCGGTGCACGGCGTAAAACTCGCCCGCCTTGTCGCGGCTCAGATGCTCCATGCGTGCGGCGACGATGCGCAGGCCGGCTTTTTCAAAACGGTTGTAAATTTCGCCGATTACGTTTTTGGCAACCGCGTCGGGTTTGATGATCGAAAGAGTGCGTTCGACAGCCATTTTTTGAAACTCCACGGATGAAAAATGCCGCGAATGATACTCCTTGGGGTACACTTATGCGACCCCTTTTCAGGCCCCGTTATGAAAACAGACCAGCACAAGCGCAAGTACCTCAAAGACTACCGCCCGCCCGATTTCGGCATCAGCGAAACCCGGCTCGAGTTTCATCTCGACGCGGGCGCCACCCTCGTCAAAAGCAGGCTGCAACTGCGGCGCATGACGACCGACAGCAACGCCCCGCTGGTGCTCGACGGCATCGAGTTGAGCCTCGTCGAAATAAGCCTGGACGGCAGAATCCTGCAGCCGGAGGAGTACGAGGCCGGCGCCGAGACCCTGACGGTACACGCGGTGCCCGATCGATTCGAGCTCGCCTGCGAGGTCGAGATCGACGCGGCGGCGAACACGCGTCTGGAGGGCCTTTACCTGTCCCACGGCAACTTCTGCACGCAGTGCGAGGCCGAGGGCTTTCGCTATATCACTTATTATCTCGATCGGCCGGACGTGATGTCGGTATTCAGCACCGAGATTCATGCCGACCGCGAAAAATACCCGGTGCTGCTGTCTAACGGGAACGCGGTAGATCGAGGGCAGGGCGATGGACGTCACTGGGTCAGCTGGCAGGATCCGTACCCGAAGCCGGCCTACCTGTTCGCCCTGGTTGCCGGGGATCTCGCCTGCATCGAGGACGAATTCGTCACGCGCTCGGGTCGCCGCGTGAAGCTGCAGATCTATACCGAGCATCACAACCGCGACAAGTGCGATCATGCGCTGCGCTCGTTGCAGAAGGCGATGCGCTGGGACGAGGAAGTCTACGGCCTCGAGTACGACCTCGACCTTTACATGATCGTTGCGGTCGACGACTTCAACATGGGCGCGATGGAAAACAAGGGGCTGAACGTTTTCAATACCAAGTACGTGCTGGCCAATTCCCATACCGCGACCGACGACGACTACCTCGCCATCGAAGGCGTCATCGCGCACGAATATTTTCATAACTGGACCGGTAACCGGGTTACCTGCCGCGACTGGTTCCAGTTGAGCCTGAAAGAGGGGCTTACCGTTTTCCGGGACCAGGAGTTCAGCGCCGACATGTTTTCGCGCGCGATTCAGCGCATCGGCGACGTACGGGCGCTACGCAATCACCAGTTTACCGAGGATGCCGGGCCGATGGCGCACCCGGTGCGCCCGGCGTCCTACCAGGAAATCAATAATTTCTACACCGCGACGGTATACAACAAGGGCGCCGAGGTGGTGCGCATGATGCACTGCCTGCTCGGCGCCGAAAATTTCCGCAAGGGGATGGATTTGTATTTCGAACGCCACGACGGGCAGGCCGTGACCACCGACGATTTCAGAATGGCGATGCAGGATGCGTCGGGTATCGACCTGGGGCGCTTTCAGCGCTGGTACGAACAGTCCGGGACGCCGCGCATCGATATCAGGCGTGAACACGATGCCGCCAGCGGCAGACTTTGTCTCGAGGTACGCCAGCGCGCCGGCACCACGCGCGGCGAATTGAACCGCGCGTTGCACATGCCGATGCGGCTGGCGCTTTTCGCCGCAGACGGAAAGCCGCTTGCCCTCGACGCGGACGGCAACCTCGAGCAGATCGTCGACATCAGGGAAGCGGAGACGCGCCTCGAGTTTACCGATATCTCCGAAAAGGCGATGGTTTCGGCATTCCGGGGATTTTCCGCGCCGGTTATCCTGACCACCGACCTGGATAGCGACGAACTCGCGCAGTTGATGGTTTGCGACAGCGATTCCTTCAACCGCTGGGAAGCCGGTCAACAGCTCGCCAGCCGCGTGATGCTGGCGATGCTGGAATCGGACCGGGGGGAATGGGAAGGCATCCAGCAATCGTTCGGCAAGGCTTGCCGGGACCTGCTCGCGCAGGATTCGCTGGACCGGGCGCTGGTCGCCGAAATGCTGGTGCTGCCCGGCGAAAAGTATATCGCCGAAATGCTCGAACAGGTGGACGTGCATGCGATCCGCACGGTACGCGAGGCGCTCAAGCTTGCGCTCGCGACCGAGACCGAAAGCCTGTTGCTGCAACACTATCGGGATTGCGCCGACGACGGTGAATACCGCCTGAATCCGGAAGCAATTGCGGCGCGTCGCCTGCGCAATACCTGCCTGGCGTACCTGCTGCACCTCGAAAAACCGGAATATTTCGAAGCCTGTCGCCTGCAGTTCGACAGGGCCGACAACATGACCGATCAGATCGCCTGCCTGCACTCGATCGTGCATTATCGACACGATTTGCGCGAACAGATCGTAACCCGTTTTTATGCCCAGTGGCAGGATACCGCGCTGGTGGTGGACAAGTGGTTCGGTGCGCTCGGCTCGAGCACGGTCGGGGGGGCGCTCGATGCAATCAAGCCACTGTTCGAGCATCCCGCCTACAGCCTGGGCAATCCGAACCGGGCGCGTTCGCTGCTCGGGGCATTGATCGCGAATACCCGTGCCTTCCATCAAACGGATGGTGCCGGGTACGCCTTCGCGGCCGGCAAAATCCTGCAACTGGATGCGATCAATCCGCAGGTCGCGGCGCGCCTGGCCAATCCCTTCGTTCACTGGCGCAAGCTGGTTCCGGAGCAGAGGCTGAAAATGAAATCTCAAATCGAAACCATGCTTGCCCGACCCGGTCTTTCCAGCGATTTGCACGAGCTGTTGAGCACCAGCCTCAAGGACTGAGCCCTGGCGATGGGTGGAACGATTCAACTGGTCCTGCCGGGTTTATTCGATTTGCCGCTGGGCGAGCTCGAGCCCGGGTTGCAGGGCGACCAGTTACCCGCCCTGAACCGGCTGTTGCGGTTTGCGACGCCGCGCCGCAACGGTGCTTTCAGCATCGACGCGATATTGCAGGCTGCGCTGGCCCCCGAAGCTTCGACGCGGCCGGCCGCAAAAGGGTTGCCGCTGGCCCAGGCCGTTGCGTCGCCGCAGCCCGATGAGCCGCATCGCCTGCTGTTATTCCGCGCGGTTCACCTGCAGCCGGATTTATACAGTGCGATCGTCGTTCCGATACCCGAAAGCACGGAAAATTTGAATGATATAGATATAATAATCAATGATTTAAGAGTTTTATTTAATGTAGATTGTGATATTTCTACGGTTGCCGACGGGTTGTTCCTGATGCGCCTCAGGGAGATCGATGCGCCTACCCATTATCCCCATATCCTGTCGGTGCTCGGCAAGGCCGCGAATCCCTACATCGAGCAATCCCGTGCAACCCTGCCGTGGTACAAGTTGCTCAACGAGATGCAAATGTTCCTGCACCAGCATCCGCTCAACCAGGGGCGCGTCGCGCGTGGCCTGCGGCCGATCAACAGCCTGTGGTGCTGGGGTGGCGGTACGCAATTGCCCGTCGTCGCCAGGCCCGCCTGGTATTGCGACGACCTGGTGCTGAACCGGTTTGCCGAAAGCCTGCAACTCGCAACCGCGCCGTTACGGAGCGTCGCAGGCCTGTCTGCGAAGGACGATGTCGTGGTTGTCGATCTGCGCCTGATGGAACTGCTCAAAACGGGAATCGCCGCAGAACCAGGTGAGCTGTTACGCGAAATCGACGCCGGGATTTTGCAGCCGCTATCGAGCGCGGCCAGGCGCGATCGCAAGAGCCTGCGGCTGCGCGCAGGATACGAACTGGACTTCGAACTGACGCCGCTGGCCGGGCTGAAATTCTGGCGGCGACCCCGCGGACTCGACACCTGGTTAGCCCGGCGCGAGGACCCCTGAACATCGATATTCTTTGGCGCGATACTATGCGAGAATAGCCAAAACCTCCCGAGTTCGAAATGTCCACCAAGAAACAGGTACCAAACTTTGCCACCGTCGAAGACGTCGTCGCAGAGTTGCAACCGGGTTACCCGATCTACTGCCTTAGACCTGCCGAACTACAGCGACAGGCGACTTATTTTCTCGACAACTTCCCGGGGCGGGTCATGTACGCGGTCAAGTGCAATCCGCACCTCGGCGTGTTAAAGGCCCTGTATGAGGCCGGCATACGCCATTTCGATACCGCGTCGCTCGCCGAAATCGCGCTGGTGCGCGAGCACTTGCCGCAGGCCGATTGCTATTTCATGCACCCGGTGAAACCACGCGCGGCGATCATGACGGCGCACCAGGTATACGGCGTCGATCATTTCGTGCTCGATCACGAAAACGAACTCAAAAAAATTATCGACGTCACCGGGGGCGGCGGCGGCATGGTGGTGCTGGTCAGGATCGTGACGCCGGTGCATGATGCCCAGTACCAGTTATCGGACAAGTTTGGCATCGCCGCTGCGGATGCGCCGGCGCTGTTGCAAAAAGTACACGAGGCCGATTTCCAGACCGGCGTTTCTTTTCACGTCGGCTCGCAGTGCCGCAATCCGCAGGCATTCGTCGATGGCATCAATACCGCCCTGGACGTGATCCAGGCAGCCGGGGTGCCGGTGCATTACCTGGACGTTGGCGGCGGTTTTCCGGCTTACTACGAGGATGATAAGCCGCCCGCGTTGAGTGCCTACTTCGACGCGATTCACCAGGCTTTCGACCAGTCCAGGCTGCGCCGCGATTGCGTGCTGATGTGCGAGCCCGGGCGCGGACTGGTGGCGAGCGGCTGTACGCTGCTGACGCAAATCCAGTTGCGCAAGGACAACAAGCTCTATATCAACGACGGCGTCTACCAGAGCCTTTCGGAAACGCTGATGGGCAAGATGAAGCTGCCGGCGCGGCTGATCAATCCGTCGAGGACTATCGTCGAAGAGTGCCAGGATTTCACCATCCTCGGGCCGACCTGCGACAACCTGGATATCCTGCCGTCGCCTTTTTACCTGCCGGTCGACGCCGACGAGGGCGACTGGATAGAAATCGGCCAGACCGGCGCTTACAGCAACTCTGCTGCGACCCGGTTCAACGGCTTCTTTCCGGAAACATTCGTCTCGGTCGACGCGCCGCCGCTGTTACCCCTGTAGGGGCAAAGGTCAGCTATAATCGAGGCATTTCGAGACGAGCCAGCGCACCAATGTCGCATGTCCTGAACCCGGTTTCCGTCAAGTTTCCTGCCATTGCAATCGCAATCGGCGGTGGGTTGGCAGTGGTGCTACTGGCCATCCTGGTGCAGGGATTCAACTCTGGATTCGACCGGATCAGCCTGTTGAGTCTGGTCGCTCCCTTTGCTTTCGGATGCATATTGACATATTTCGTTGCCTGCATGCTGCGCGGTAATTTGCGACGCTTGCGGCGGGAACTCGAGAGCGAGTTCGAGCAGCGCACGCGGCAACTGAAGCAATCCCAGGACAGGTTCAGGCAATACTCCGAGAGTGCAACCGAATGGTTCTGGGAAACCGATGCGCAAGGCCGCTTCGTGTTCATGTCGTCCCGCCTCTACCAGGTAAGCGGCGCCAGGCCTGAAGATATCCTGGGTACAAGGCGCGAAGACTTAAAGCTCGAGCCGCGCGAT
>JAOTUD010000621.1 GCA_029864065.1 Gammaproteobacteria bacterium
GCCGGCCGAGAATGGCTTTCATGTCGCATATATCGTTTTTCCCCATCGGCGCGTATCGCCCCAAAACTCGTCATGCTCAAAGATACGGCAGTTTACCTGAACCGAAAATTAACCAGAGGCTACTACCTTACATTATTCCCGGCAAAATCAGCGGCTAGTGACTGTCGTCGATTATCGACAGAAAGTAATCACGCTCCTCCTGGGTGTCCAGCTCATCGGCGAGCCGCGTGTAGAGTTCCCCGGCAACGGCGCAGTTCCCCGCAACCGCCTCGACGATTACCGAGGCCACGGGCCCGAGAATATCGGAAAGGCGTTTTTCGGCGGCGAGGATAACGGCGGGCGATAAATGCTCGTCCGCGGAGATACGGGTTTCCGAAACCCGGGTTCTGAACTCGGTAACGGCCTTGCCGTCTCGTGATATCTGCAAATCCTCGACCGACAGCACTTCGCTAATGGCGCCGAGCAGCTCCTCGAGACTTTCGAGGCTGCAATTCAAATCACCCACGGCGCCGATGGAAATTCGCGCGCGATCTCCGCGGGTTTCGATTTGATGACTTTGGTACTGCAGCCCGACCAGGTTCAGCTCGCGGATAACGCGCGACAGCGTTCCCGATTTACTCGTACACAGCAGCCGCAGTGACACATCGAACATCGTCAGGTTTTGGGCCTGGCCTTTGCCCTGGCCTTGGCCTCGACCTGCATTCTGCGCATCATTTGCACGATCTTGATGACGCTGCGGCGCATGCGGTTGAACGCGATCAGCATTTCCGCGATCTCGTCCTTGCCGCTGACCTTGAGCTCCGCGTCGCGCAGGTTACCCTTGCTGACCTCGTCCGCCATGCGCGTGATTCGCCGCACCGGCTTCAGCACCAGCTTGCGAATCGTGACGTTAATGACGACAAACAGGATGACGAAAATAACGGTCAACGACAGGATGAAGTTGAAAAAGGTTTTCCGCGCGAGCTGGGCCGGCAGGGTATAGGGCACCACCACCATCTGCGTACCGACGATTTGGTTTAGTTTCCAGCCGAAGCCGCCGTCGTCGCCATAAACGGCGCGCATCGCCGCGGGCGCCTTTTCCGGGGTGCTGTGGCATCCCAGGCAGTCGGGATTGGTAATGCGGATCGGGTAAGAAATGTACAGCGATTTCACGCCGTTGATTTCCTGGGTGGCTACCAGCCTGGTCAGTTCCGGATCGGCGATGAACCGATCGATGATTTTTTCTTCGATAGCCGTTGCCTTGTCGCGCGGATTGGTCGGGTTGAATACGGCCTCCTTGTAACTGAAATTCGGGCGTTCCTTTCTGACCAGGTTGGCCGTCTGAGTTGCCGAGTAAGCAGGCACTGTTTGCGGGTGGAACTGACCATCGCCTATCTGGTTGAGCAGCGGCCGAACCTCGTTGACCGTGTAACTGCGCACCGCGAGCGCCTGCTGCATGATCAGCTCGGCCTGGTCGGTCACCTGCTGCAGCGCGTTGTCCCGGGTCAGCAGGAAGGCATTGACGCCGACAATCGCAAGGCCGAACAGGAAGGTTACCCCCAGGATCAGGTTTATTCTCGTCGTTAAATTCATCTTGGTCCCCTGAACAGACAATTACGCTGGCGGATGGGCCCCAATTTAATTATTCGTTATAAACCGCAGGCGCACGTGCCAGTGAATAATAGCCCACTGCGTCGCAATATGGAGCCTTCGAGGCAATTATATTATCACCGGTAATCGCCTAGTCGACCCTGGTGACGTGAGTCGAGCCCTCGCCCTGGCTGTAGGGGTAATAATGCTCGACCAGGCGTTTCTCGTAGTCGCCCTGGTCGAAGGCGGTTTTCCTGAACGAAGGATGCTCGAGCATCGCCCGGTACCAGCGCTGGTAGCGCTGCCAGGTATCTCCCTCTTCGGGCAGTTTGAAATCGCGGTAGGCGCGGAGCAGCACCTCGATGCGGTAGGCGAACGGGATCAGCGCGATATCGACTGCGTCGATTTCGTCACCGGAGAAGTAGGGGCCGTCGGCGTCCATCGCCTCGCTCAATGCGGTCAGACCCTCGGCCAGTTTTGCGCGCGATTCGGTGCGGTCATCTCCCTCCTCCGTCGCCTTCAGGAAGCGGTACAGGTAGGGCGTGATCTGGTTGCCGATGTGGTCGATCCAGTACTTTTGCTCGGCGCGCCGGTTCGGGTCGCGCGCAAAAATGGGATTGTTATCGGGCGCGAACTCTTCGAGATATTCGAGGATGCGGGCCGACTCGACGATCGTGGTTTCACCTTCCCCGTCGGCGTTGGGCTGCACCACCACCGGCACCAGCGCCGCGCCACGCGACACCTTCAACCACCAGTCGGAGTAATCGTAGGGATCGACCTCGACATACTCGAAGTCGATCCCCTTGTGTACC
>JAOTUD010000622.1 GCA_029864065.1 Gammaproteobacteria bacterium
CCTCGACTCGGTGCAGCTCAAGATCGACGACAAGAATATCGCCAACCACCTCTACACCGAACGCGAACTGGCGGCGCTCAAGCGCGGCGGAGTGCAACGTCTTTATATCGGCAACCTGCCCTCGGGCGAGCACGAAATCGTCGCGATTTTCACCGGTATAGGGCCCAAGGGCCGCGACTACCGGCGTGGCGAAACCATCGTCATAGAAAAAACCACCGAACCCCAGTTTGTCGAGTTCATGATTGCCGATGACACCGGTAAAGAGCAGCCCCAGTTCGATGTACGCGTCTGGGAATAGCTCCCGTCGACATCGCGGGAAAGGCAGGTCGGGTAGCGTCAATCGCTGCCTGGTCGCGCTGCTTTGCGGTTGCTTCTGGCTGCCCCTCGACGCCGCCGAACTCGGCGAGCACCGGGTCGTCGATCTCGATTACGGGCGCGCCCTGTACCAGTATTTCCAGGGTAACGAGCTGCTGGCGATAACCCACCTGATGATTGCCGCCGAAAGCCCGCGCAGCCGCACGCAAAAGGATGAATCCAATCTGTTGCTGGCCGACCTTTACTACGGTTACGGGCTTTACGAGGAATCGCGCCAACTGTTTGCCGAGCTTTTGACCGCCGAGGTATCCGACTCGGTGCAAAACCGGATCTGGTTCAACCTCGCCCGGCTCAGGTACGAGCAGGGCTACTACGACCAGGCCCGCGACCTGTTGTCGCGCATCAACGATCGCCTGCCGGCGCACATCGAGACCGAGCGCAAGTACCTGCTGACCAACCTGTATCTCGGCAACCGCCAGTACGACGAGGCCGCCGATCTGAGCAACCAGATCGATGCCGGTTCAATCTGGAAGATTTACGCGCGCTACAACCTTGCGGTGTCGATGATCGAGGACGATCGCTACGAGCAGGGAAAGTCCTTACTGGAGCGGATCGGTAAATTAGAAGCCACGACAACCGAACTGCTGGCGCTGCGCGATCGCGCCAACCTGTCGCTGGGCCTGAAACAGCTGCGCATGGAACTCAACGAAGCGGCGCTCGAGAGCCTGTCGCGCATCCGCCTCGAGGGACCCTTCAGCAACCAGGCGCTGCTGGCCTCGGGCTGGGCCTGGTATCGGCAGAACCAGTTCGACAAGGCGTTGCTGCCCTGGCGTGTGCTGCTGCGCCGCAACGCGGTCGACGCGGCAACCCAGGAAGCGATCCTGGCGATACCGTCCAACTACGCCGAGTCCGGGCAGAATCTGCTCGCGGTGCGTAACTACGAAGCGGCCGCGAAACAGTTCGATGCCCAGCTGCAGCTGCTCGATGGCGCACTTGCGTCGATCCAGAACGACGGCCTGATCGCGGCCCTGCGCGAAAACGCGCTTCTTTACGACCGCCGCAGCCTGCAGAGGTTACCGCCGAGTTCGGACGTGACGCCGCAGTTGCATACCCTGCTGGCGTCGGCGGAGTTCCAGCGCGAAATCAGGCGCTACCAGCAGCTGCTCGATATCCGCGACTCGCTGCGCTACTGGGGCAACAGCTTCCCGGCGCTGGAACTGATGCTCGAGGAGCGGCGCCGGGGTTTCGAGCAAAGGCTGCCGGAGCTGCAGCGAACCACCAGTTTCGACCGTCTCGAACTGCTGGTGGACCAGCGCGACCAGTTTGCCGCCGAGGTTCAGGCGATCGAATCGAAACAGGATTACCTGGCCCTCGCCAGCCCCGCAGAAAAGGAACATTTCGACAGGCTGCAGCGCGTTACCGACGCGATCGGAAAAATCGGCACGCAACGCAACACCGGCTACCAGCAGGACATGTTGCGCCTGCTGTCCGGGTTGCTGCATTACGAGCTGGCGACCGATTACCCGGTGCGCTTCTGGAAAACGAAGAAACAATTGATCCTGCTCGACCGGGCACTCGATGAATCCGACCGGCGCGTCGATTCGCTGCGCCGCATCAGCGAGCGCACCAAGCTCGAGTTTGAAATTTTTCAAGGCCGCATCCGTGGTCAGATCGAACGCATTAAGAACCTGCGCGGCAATGTCACCGAACTGCTGCAACAGCAGGAAAACCACATCAACGGGCTTGCGATCGAGGCGATTCGTCAACAACAGCAGCATATCGTACAACTGCGGCTGAGCGCGCGCTTCGAACTGGCCAAGCTTTACGACAAACTGGCGGCGGAACAATGATCGCCAGGTGGGTCAATCGAATACTCGTCATGCTGCTCGTCGCGGCCATGGCTGCCTGCGGCTCCGATGGCGTCGATATCGGCCCGACGATCGCCGATCTGGAGGAATTGCCGCCCCTGATCGACGCCACCGAACTGGAACCCGCGGCGACCTTCACGGTGGATCGGCAGCAGGTGATCGAAAGCTTTCGCGCGCTGGTTGAGATTACCGCCGA
>JAOTUD010000624.1 GCA_029864065.1 Gammaproteobacteria bacterium
AGCCGGCGCTGGTCTGGACGGTGACCACGGATAGCGAAGCCTCATCGACCTTTGACGCCGGATTAAAGGCCTGATGCAGGTCGTCTCTTAAATCGGTTTTGACCGACTGGGTGCTTACGGTGGCGGCGACGGCGCTGTTATTTTTGTCTTTGGGTGGCTTGTCGGTGAAATGCCATTTACCGTACTTGTCCTGGTATTTATAGACGTCGGCAATCAACGGCGACGTCCACAGCTGAACCAGGGAAAAGATAACAATCGGTATCAACTTGTTCATGGTTTCGCGAATCGAGTCGGCTAAGCTTCTAGATTCAGTTACTTATAGTTCAATTTGACGATCTGTCCGCGGCGGGTGCGGATATATTTGAGGCGGATCACATCGCAGGTATCTGTTCAGCCACGGTTTTCGGTGAACCTGCCTGCCGGATATTGCTACTCTTTAAGCCTGTTGGTCGCCGAACTCGTTGCGGCAAGCTGCTTCGACCCTGTCTTTCGCCTACGGGAAATCCCGCTGGAAATAGCCGTTGATCAGAAAGGTCGTCCTGTGGATGCCGCAGGCCGCCAATGCCGGCGCGAAGGCGCGGTGGAATCCTTGAGCATGGCGCTGGTGCTCATCGGCCCGGATATCCGGGTCAACTGCTGCTCACCGGGGATGGTGCGCTCCGAGGCCTGTGCCGCGGTGCCGGAAGCGGTGTGCGAGGAAAGGTACCGGTCCACCGGACCGGCGCATCGCTGCCGTTGGGTCGGGTCGGGTTTACCGATGAAATCGCGCACGCGGTGATGTTCATGATGACCAACAGCTACCCGACCGGGCAGGTCATCGATGTCGACGGCGGGCACAGGGTTCGCCCGTACGTGCAACGTTAAACCGTCACGGCGCAACCGCGGACAGCGCGACACCGCCGATAGCCGCCAGCAGCAATACGCGCGAAATACCCCAGTGCAGCCGTAACAGCAGCAGCACACAGATTAGCGAAAGCGCGATTACGCGCCAGTCGAGGGATCCCAGCGCGGGCTGCCATAACACGAAAGGGCCGAAATTGCGGGCCGAGACGTCTGCAAAAAACACGTGCAGCGCGAACCAGATCGACAGGTTCAGGATCACGCCGACCACCGCCGCGGTAATCGCGGTCAGCGCGCCACGCAGGCGGGCCTGCGATCCGATCCAGTCGATATAGGGCGCGCCGACGAAAATCCACAGAAAACAGGGCACGAAGGTTGCCCACAGGGTGACCACGGCGCCGAGCAACCCGTACCAGATTCCGCCCTCGCGAAATGCAGCGAGGAAGCCGACAAACTCGTTGACGAGAATCAGCGGTCCTGGCGTCGTCTCGGCGAGCCCGAGCCCATCCATCATCTCGCCGGCGCTGAGCCAGCCGAACCGGACGACGACATCCTGGCCGAGATATGCGAGCACCGCGTAAGCACCACCGAAGGTAACCACCGCAAGCTTGGAGAAAAAGATACCGATTTGCAGCAGCAGGCCTCCCGGGTCGAGGGCGGCAAGCGCCGCCATCGGCGCGGCCCAGATCAGTAGCCAGACGCTCGTCGTTGCGAGGCTGCCCAGCGGCGACACCCTGACCGCGACCGGTTGCTCGTCGGCGCTGGCGACGCCGGCGCGGAAGAATCCGAACGCCGCGGCGGCGGCTATGATCAATGGGAACGGCAGCGCCAGGAAAAATATGCCGATGAATGCGAGCGCCGCGATCACCCAGTGCTCGGCAAGATGCAGCGCGCGCCTGGCAACCTTGAGCAGCGCCTCGATGACGATGATGATCACCGCCGCCTTGATGCCGAGAAACAACGCGCTGACCAGCGGCACATCACCGTAAATCGCGTACACCAGCGCCAGCGCGAAAATAACGATGGCGCCGGGTACGACGAACAGCAGCCCCGCGATCAGGCCGCCGACGATACCGTGCATTCGCCAGCCTGCGTAGGTCGCGAGCTGCATCGCCTCGGGTCCCGGCAGCAGCATGCAAAAACTGAGCGCGTTGAGAAACTGCTTCTCGCTGAGCCAGTGCCGGAGATCGACGATTTCACGATGCATCAGTGCGATTTGCGCCGCGGGTCCACCGAAAGATAACAGCCCGATGCGCAGCCAGACGCGAAACGCCTGCGCGAGCGTGGGCGCCCGGCTGGCTTCACCTTCACCCAACCCCACGCTATTCATGGCTTAACCCCGGGTGGATGGCTGGGGCCAGTCATGCGTTTCTTCGCTGGCGTCGCGCGCCCAGCGATAAAACGCATCGTAGAGCAGCATACCGGCATCGACCTGCTCGAGGTCGTCGCGGTACATGCGCGAAAGCCCGAGCGATGCCGCGAGCAGGCCCGCCGACTGCGGCGCGAGTTCGTGCCGGTCGGTGTCGGCACCGCGCAC
>JAOTUD010000623.1 GCA_029864065.1 Gammaproteobacteria bacterium
TTGCTACCGCCGTTAACGATGGAGTAGTTTCTCATCGCGATAATTGACTTCCATCAATCGGCAAGCCATGGCGATACTAATATAATCCACTGGCACGATGATCGGTCCGTTCACGGGCGGCAGGGCTTTTACTCGCGGAGGGTAAAACAACGTGGATAAAAATATCAGCAGCCGCACTGCGCTCGAAAAGGCGCTGCGTATCAACCTCGATGAAAAAAAATACGGCACGATCGTCGAGATAGGCGCGGGCCAGGAAGTCGCACGGCAGTTTTTCAAGGCTGGAGCCGCCGCGGGGACTATCGCCAAAACCATGTCCGCCTACGACATGATATTTTCCGATGCGATATATGGCGTGCAGGAGGACAAGCGCTACGTCAGCAGGAGTCGCGTACAGGCCATGCTGGAAAAAGAGTTTGACCTGGTTGTTACCCGGGTAGGTGAATCCCGCTCGGTCGCATCGCGATACTTTTCCTATGCCGCAACGGTTGCCGCGAAGAGTTACCAGGACGACAACGAGTGCCACGCCTGGTGTGGTATCCGCATCCAGATGTACCCGCGCGCCGAACCTTCAGATATCGTTATCCATGTGCGCATGCGTGACGGCAATGCCGACAGCCAACACCAGGCGCTGGGTATTCTGGGCGTCAACCTGATATATGCCGCGTACTACTATTTTGAAAATCCGAAGACGATTATCGATTCGTTGACAGACAATCTCGAGCAAGGCCGTATCGAAATCGATTCGATCGAATTTTACGGCCCTTATTTCGAGGAAGTCGATAACCGCACCATCAATCTACACCTGATTCGCAGCTGGAAGACCCACGCGATCATGTTCAAGCCCGACGGCTCGGTCGTCATCCCGGCCGAGATGCTCTACAAGAAAAACGTGCTGACGATCCGGGGTACTTTCAGGCCGATAACCCGGCTCAACGTCGACATGATCGAACAGGGCCTCAAGTTTTTCACCAAGATGAAAGGCGTGAGCGTTAAAAACAGCGTCGCGCTGGCCGAAATCTCGATGACTGACCTGCAGGGCAACGACCTGATGGTGTCTGAAGAGGATTTGATCGCGCGCGTGCGCGTCCTGAACTCGCTGGGTTACAGCGTGATGATTTCCGATTACGCGCGCTACTTCTCGCTACGCGCCTACTTCCGGCAATTTACCAAAATGCAGATCGGGATTGTCGTCGGGATCATGAATATCAGGCAGATCTTCGACGAAAGCAGCTACCGCGGCGTCGAAGGCGGCATCCTCGAAGGCTTCGGTAAACTGTTTCCAGACAATACCCGCCTGCTGGTTTACCCCGAAATCGACCGGTCGGGCGAGTACGTCGACTACGCCAATATAACGCTGCCGGCAAACCTGCAGTTTCTTTACCGCCACCTGCTCGAAAATAACTTCATTTTCGGCATCGAATCGAGCGACCCCGAGCTGTTTAAAATTTTCTCGCGCGACGTGCTGAAACAATTACCCAGCGGTCGGGGCGACTGGGAAAAATGCCTGCCGGAAGGCGTCGCCGAGCAAATCATCGACAACAGGTTTTTCGGTTACCGGGATTAGAACGGGATTCGCCATCACGAACATATTGGAGCCTTAATCGCCTGCCACCGGACAATCTGTTCACGCGCAGTAACAAATCCTTCAGGCGATTACCCCGTCCTTTCGCAGCCTGGCCAGGGCAGCATCATCCAGGGCGAGAATTCGATTCAGGACTTCATCGGTATGCTGCCCGAGCGTCGGCGGAGCCAGCCGGTATTCGATCGGTGTAGCCGACAGCCGGATCGGATTTGCAACGCTGGCAACCCGACCGGCCGCGGGATGCTCCAGCTCGAGTCGAAGCCCGCGATATTTTACCTGCGGATCATCGAACACCTGGTCGATATTGTTGATCGGCCCGCAGGGAATCCCGTCCGCGTTGAGCGCATCGAGCCACCCGGCGCTGGTTTTCGTCGACATGATAGCGGCGATCTCGGGAACCAGCAGGTCACGGTTTTTTACGCGCTCGCTGTTTTTACCGAAGCGCTCGTCCTGCGCGATCCCGGGACTGTCGGCCAGCCTGCAAAAGCGCTCGAACTGGGAATCGTTACCGATCGCCAGGATAATGTAGCCATCCAGGGTCTGAAACGCCTGGTAAGGCACGATGTTGGGGTGGGCGTTACCGAGCCGGCGCGGGTTGACACCGCTGGCGAGATAGTTCATCGCCTGGTTGGCGAGCGTTGCCACCTGCACGTCCAGCAGGGCCATGTCGATGTACTGCCCCTCGCCCGACTGGCGCTGGTGGATCAACGCCGCCTGTATCGCGTTGGCGGCATATAGCCCGGTCAGCACATCGGCCAGCGCTACCCCGATTTTCATCGGCTGACCATCGGCCTC
>JAOTUD010000626.1 GCA_029864065.1 Gammaproteobacteria bacterium
TGGTGGATTGCGCCAGCAGGCACCACGAAGCCGTGCACGACGGGCCCCATCGCCATGCCACCCACCTGATTTACCTGGCCAACAGCCTGAGCCAGTACGTGCCGCCGCTGGATCACGATGAAACGCAAACGATCCTCGACGATATCGAAAACTGGGATATGGGCGCGCTTTCGCTCGATCAGATCGCGAGCGCCTGCCAGCACGCCGACGATATGGTATTCGAAGTCATGGAATCGCTGGGCATGGTCACGATCGAGATCGGCGCCGACTAGGGCTGCTATTTTACCGCCGGCCTGGACTTGCCGATCTCGGAAAGCCAGATGCCCCCGAGCACCAGCAGTAGCGCCAGTGCGTGATATAGTTCGAAAACCTCGCGCAGGAATATCACCGCCATGATCGACGCGAACACCGGCACCAGGTTGACGAATACACCCGCGCGCCCGGGCCCGATCAGTGCCACCCCCTGGATGAAGAAAATCTGCGCGATCAGCGACGGCAGCAGCGTAACCAGCAGCGCCAGTATCCATCCCAGCCGCGTCGGCATGACCCACCCCTGCTGGTAGGTTTCGAACGCCACCAGCGGTAACGAAACCAGCCAGGCGACCGCGGCCATCACGGCGAACAGCCCGAGCGCGCTGACGTTGGGGCGACGGCTCAGGCCGACCGAGTAGGCCGCGTAGAAAAAGCAGGCGATCAGCATGAACAAATCGCCGCGGTTTACCGCCAGGTCCCCGAGGCTGTCCAGCTGCCCGCGCGAGGCGACGGTAACGACCCCGAGCAGGGTCAGCACGACACCAATGCCCTGGACCAGGCTGATCGGATGGCGCAGCACCAGCAGGCTGCCGAGCAATACGAATACCGGGATCGAGCCCTGCAGGATGCCGATATTGATGGCCGTTGTATGGTGGCCGGCGACGTAAAACAACGCGTTGAAAAGGGTGAAACCGCAGCTGCCCATCAGTCCCAGGAACGGCAGGTGACGCCGCAGGACCGGCCAGTCCCGGGCGATGTTCTGACGCGCAAACACCAGCAGTATCAGCACCACGCCGAGCCAGCGCAACGTCACCAGCTGCATCGGCGAGATTTCGCCTACCGCGAGCCGGCTGATGATCGCGTTCAATCCCCAGCACCAGGTTGTTACCGTCAGCAGCAGGTAGGCGCGTAAACGATGGTTGTCGATCATGACCGGGTTCTGGCGCCCAGCGCCAGCTCGCGGTGTAGCGTATAAAGACCGCTGGCGACGATAATGCCGATCCCGACCAGGCTTTGCGGGTCGGGAATTTCCCCCCACACGAGGTAGGCGATGCAGCCGCCGAAGACGATGGTCAGGTATTTCAGCGGCGAAACGATGCCGACCGCGAGATGCCGATAGCTCAGCGTCATCAGGTATTGCGCCATGCCGCCGAACAGGCCGACCATGATCAGCAGTGACAGGTCTGCCGGCGAGGGCGGTATCCAGCCCTGGATCGCGATACCCGCGATGCTGACGACGACCCCGGTCATGGTGAAGTAAAAGGTGATGCAGACAGGGTCGTCGATTTTTCCGAGGTGGCGGATGATAATCGTCGTGCAGCCGATCAGGAACGCCGCGGTCAGCATGTAGAGGGCGCCGCTGGCCAGCATTTCGGCGCCCGGGCGCACCACGATCATCATGCCGATAAAGCCGAGTATGACCGCCGACCAGCGCCGGGCCCCGACTTTTTCGCGCAGCAGGATAACCGACAATGCCGTCATGAACAGCGGCGCCGTGTGCAGTAACGAGACCGCCTCGGCCAGCGGCATCAACGAAAACGCGTAGAACGCAAATCCCATCGCGGCGACGCCGAGCACGCTGCGCAGCAGGTGCAGTTTGCGCTGCGAGGTTCTGAGTATGCCGATGCCGCCGCGCATGAAGATGATGACGGCCACCGGAACCATCGCGACCGCGCAGCGAAAAAACATGATCTGCGCGGTCGGATAATAGCCGCCGAGCCACTTGACGTTCGCATCCATCAACGAAAACAGCAGGATGCTCAGCAGCATCGCGCCGAAGCCTAGCGCGGGGCTGTCGAGTTGCTGTCGGTCTATCGGGTAGGGATTACTGGAAACTTCGGCGCTCCCGTCCGTCGAGAATCAGGTCGGCCGCCTTCTCGGCCACCATGATCGTCGGGCCGTTGGTATTGCCCGAGGTCAGGGTCGGGAATACCGACGTATCGACGACGCGCAGGCGCTCGACCCCGTAAACGCGGCAATTCGCGTCGACTACCGCGGTTTTGGCGTCGGGCCCCATCATGCAGGTACAGCTGGGATGGAACACGGTGTCGGCGCGGTTGCGGATATCCTCGATCAGTTCGTCGTCCGTCTGCACGCCTGGTCCCGGCCTGATTTCCTGGTC
>JAOTUD010000625.1 GCA_029864065.1 Gammaproteobacteria bacterium
AGTGGATACTGCAGAATCCGACACCTCCTGGACGCCACGAAACAAGCCTGCGCGACGAGCCTGGCACTACATGCCTGCTTTGCCCCTGAAACAGGCGCCATACTTCGAGCTGCCGTTCAGTCTCGGCGACAGCCTCGGGTACCTGTTCAATATATGGCGACCTTTCAACCAGCGGTTTCTGTTGCTGATGCTTGCGATCGCGGCGTGGACCTGGTTCACCCCGTCGCTCGAGCGCGCGCGCCACTTCGAACTCGACTGGATGCTCGAGATCGCCTTGCGCAACCTGGTCATCGTGCTGGTCGTGGCGGGCGGCCTGCACCTGCTGCTGTTCACATTTCGCAGGCAGGGCGACGACGAACATTACGACGCGCGCCCGCTGGTGAAAAATTCGAAGATTTTTCACTTCGGCAACCAGGTCTGGGACAACATGTTCTGGACCCTGGCTGGATCCCTGCCGATCGGCACGCTGTGGGAATGCCTGCTGCTGTGGGCTTACGCCAACGGTCACGCGACGCTGGTCACCTTCGCCGAAAACCCGGTCTGGTTCATCGGTCTGATGCTGATCGTCCCGATCTGGAGCGGGTTCCATTTTTACTGGTATCACCGCCTGGGTCACGTCGAACCGCTATACCGCTGGTTCCATTCCTGGCACCACAAGAACGTCAATACCGGTCCCTGGTCGGGCCACGCGATGCATCCGGTCGAACATCTATTCCTGTACTCGGACCTCGCGATCTACTTCTTCGTGGCCAGCCACCCGGTTCACGTCATCTTCAATGCCATGTTGCATACGGTGACGGGTCCGACTTCGCACTGCGGCTACCATAGGGTTCGCCTGACCCGGTTTTTCAGCCTACAGCTCGGCGACTTCATGCATCAGTTGCATCATCGCTATTGCGACTGCAACTACGGGTCCTACGAAACGCCCTGGGACAAGGTGTTCGGCAGTTTCCACGATGGCACGCCCGCGGGCGACCAGCTGATCAAGAATCGCCGACGCCAACTGTTCGAGAAGAAGAATCAGACGGTGCGCACGTGACGGCGCATGCCGAGCGCATGATCCTGATTTAAACGATCCATCCCAACAACCCGTTAATACAGGGGGAAACCGACGATGAAACAGCACGACCGGGCCAGCTGGACGGCATTCGAAGACAGCACCCAGGCGGACTGGGACGCGGTCGCCGAGTACGAGGTGGAATACAATGCGGGGCTGGTCGACCGGCTGCTCGAGCTGTTCAGGTTGCTCGACGAGAACTGGAGCCCGTACCCGGTCAATCAATCGCTACCAGCATTCGCTGCAATGCGCGACACGGGCGCTTAACGACGGCGCCGACGAGGAGATCATCGCCACCGCGTTGCTGCACGACCTCGAATAATCGTCTTGTAATGAGCTAATCCTTGGTTCGTTTGCAGGGTCTGGATTGCACAAAATGGCAGGGCTTAAGTCGTTGATTTGTATCGTGCCGGCACCATTTTTTTATACATCAGTAACTTGAAAAAATCGATTTGGTTAAGGTTTAACCAAATGCACAATAATCCGGTTAGTCTTTGTTTTTTTAATTCTCGTTGTATTAGCGTTTACCGGGGACTGACCCCAGTTATTTGTTATTGATAACACATCTCCGCACCTGGCCAGGCGATCTGCAGGAGATTTAGAACGGAATTCCGTGCCGACAATGAAAACTGTGCCTGCGGGCACAGCGGGATGCCGGTGACGCCAAACACCTGAAATTCGGACTTACCGAACTGCTGCAGTTCGAAATGCAGGTGCGCATCCGGGTTCGCTGCCTTCAGGTAGCCAATAATATTGCCCTGAGTCACGGTTTGCCCCAATGCAAACATTATATTGTCAAGTTGCGCCTGACCGATCGCCGGGTCACTGGACATGGTTCGAAAATAATATTTATTCGTCAACGGAATAAAATAACCCCCGATATCCGGATCCACGACATATTCATCGCAGACGACCGCGACCTCCACCTGCCAGTTCCCGTTGATGCCGATCTGTTGTATTTCCAGGGCATCGATCTTCCCGGAACAGGCTGCCTGAAAAGGTTTCAGGTCACCTTGCGGGTAAATATCCAGACCATCGTGGGGATACCCCCAGGGTGAGAGACTAAACGCCGAACTATACCCCGCGGTAATCCTGGCCATATCCGCTTCATTAAAATAAGGCGTAACCTGCGGTGGCGGCATCACGTTACCGCTTCGACACATCACGACATCCTGATGCACCACCGTAACCAGATTCAGTATCGAATCACGCGCTGCCTGGGTAAAAAACGGCGCCGGGCAGATCGGCACCGCATTTTCGTACAGCGTGAAATGCACATGGGCCCGGTCAGGATTCTCCGCCGAATACAGATAACCG
>JAOTUD010000627.1 GCA_029864065.1 Gammaproteobacteria bacterium
GAGGCCAGCTCACGCCCTCGGTAATCGGCATTAGCGCGATGCACGAGAAGCGACAGGGCGTCGACCTTTTCCCCGTTGATCAAAACGTCGAGCTTGACCAGGTTTGACGCCTCGAAGCGCAGGAACTCGTAGTCGAACGAAGCGTATCCCCTGCTAACCGATTTGAGTCGGTCGAAAAAGTCCAGCACCACCTCGCTCAGGGGCAACTCGAAAACCAGCGAAACCTGGCTGCCGATAAACTGCATGTTTTTTTGCACGCCCCGCTTTTCGATACAAAGCGCGATGACGGCGCCGATGTGCTCTTCGGGCAGCAGGATATTTGCCTGGATAATCGGCTCGCGGATATCACTGATCTTGTTGACCGGCGGCAGATCCGCCGGGTTATGGATTTCGACCAGGTCTCCTGCCGTGGTCTCGACCTGGTAGACAACGGTCGGCGCCGTGGTTATGAGGTCCAGGTCGTATTCGCGCTCCAGCCGCTCCTGCACGATTTCCATGTGCAACATGCCCAGGAATCCGCAACGGAATCCGAAACCCAGCGCCTGCGACGTTTCGGGTTCAAACTGCAACGCGGCATCGTTCAGTTTCAGTTTCTTCAGCGCTTCGCGGCAGTCCTCGTAGTCATCGGAACTCACCGGAAACAGCCCGGCAAAAACGCGTGGCTGCACCTGCTTGAAGTCGGCCAGTGGACGTTCCGCAGGTTGTTGCGCGAGGGTTATCGTATCGCCCACCCGCGCCGACTCGATATCCTTGATGCCGGCGATGATGTAGCCGACGCTACCCGCCTGCAGGCCTCCGGTATCCTTGCGCTTGGGTGTGAATATACCCACCTTCTCGACCAGGAACTCGTTGCCGCTGGACATCATCTGTATCTTTTGCTTCGGCCGTATCTGGCCTTCCATGACGCGCACCAACACGATGACACCGACATAGCTGTCGAACCAGGAATCGATTACCAGGGCCTGGGTGCGGTTGTCTTCCGAACCCCGGGGCGCGGGGATTTTCTCGATTATCTGCTCCAGTAAATCCGCGATGCCGACTCCCGTCTTGGCGCTGACCTCGATCGCCTCGGATGCATCGAGGCCAATTATCTCTTCGATTTCTCGTTTCACCCGTTCGGGATCGGCGGCAGGCAGGTCTATCTTGTTCAGCACCGGAATAACTTCGAGATCCAGATCGATCGCGGTATAACAGTTGGCGACGCTTTGCGCCTCGACGCCCTGCGACGCGTCGACGACCAGCAAGGCGCCCTCGCAGGCGGCCAGCGACCGCGATACCTCGTAGGAGAAGTCGACATGACCGGGGGTATCGATGATATTCAGCGTATATTCCCGGCCATCGCGGGCCTGGTAGGGCAAAGAAACGCTCTGCGCCTTGATGGTGATGCCGCGTTCGCGCTCCAGATCCATGGAATCGAGCACCTGGGTTCCCATTTCCCGCTCGCTCAACCCGCCGCAAAGCTGAATAAAACGGTCTGCCAGGGTCGACTTCCCATGGTCGATATGA
Organism: Gammaproteobacteria bacterium; assembly: GCA_029864065.1. Lineage (GTDB taxonomy): Bacteria > Pseudomonadota > Gammaproteobacteria. The sequence goes on from JAOTUD010000627.1 coordinate 1,507, forward strand.
GCGATTATCGAAAAATTGCGAATTAACTCCATGCGCATCAAGTTTTCGCCGTGGCCTCGTGGTTGATAAAGGTGGGTCGCCAGCGCGGAGGTAGCCGGCATGGATGTATGAAACCTGCGAAGTTTACGCTAAAGCCAGCGCGGCTAGCAATGCCGATTCATCGAAAAAAAAATGACAGATTTCGGTATCCCCGTCGCATAGAACGGGTACCCGCGCGTCGTAAAGCCGAATGAGATCGGTATCGCGGTCGATATCGACCTCTCGCCAGCTGATCGGTTGTCGTTTTCGTGAAAATGCCACCAGCGCTTTGCGCATCGCATCGCACAGGTGGCATTGTTCTCGATAATAGAGGATTAACTCCAATTAGCCCCGCAATCAGGAATCTTCGGGTCGAATCGCGAGAAATACCGGGCCCGCGCGGCGCTGCACCAGCAGCGCCACCGATTTTCCGGTCTTCAACTCGCTGGTAATCTTTTCGAAATCGTCGATCGAATCGACCTCGCGGTTATCGATCATCGTGATCACGTCGCCCTTTTGTATCCCGGCGTCGCTGGCGGGTCCGTACTCGTCCACCTCGGTAACCTGCACACCATGCTCGATCTTGAGTTTCTTCCTCGCGTCGCCGTCGAGCTCCTCGACCTTCATCCCAAGGGCCGATTCTTCGAGCGCCGGGCTGTCCTCGGGCGAAAACGCGGCCTGGGTAATCGTCGTCGGCAATTCGGCGATCAACACCCCGATACTGCGGCGTTTCTTGTCCCGGATCACGGTGAGCTCTGCTTTCTTGCCCACTTTGGCGCGTCCCACCAGCGGCGGTAAGCCGCTGGAACGTATGACTTTCTGGCCGTTGAATTCGACGATGACATC
>JAOTUD010000628.1 GCA_029864065.1 Gammaproteobacteria bacterium
TTCGGGGCCGTTTGTTTTCCTGATTCAGTCCGCCGGTATCGTCGAGCAGAACAAGGCCAAGAAATTCATCAAGATCAAGAAGACGGTACGCGTCGAAGACGGCGATAAATGGGTCGAGTTCAACCCATTCAACGGTTTCAAGGTCAGTTTCGAAATCGATTTCGATCACCCGCTGTTTACCAAGCAAAAGCAGATCTGCCATGTCAATTTCTCGACCACCTCTTTCGTCAAGGAGGTCAGCCGCGCACGCACCTTTGGATTCCAGAAGGATATCGAGTATTTACGCGCCAACAACCTCGCGCTGGGCGGCAGCCAGGACAACGCCATCGTGCTCGATGATTACCGGGTTCTGAACGAGGATGGCCTGCGCTACGACAATGAATTCGTCAAGCACAAGATCCTCGATTCGATCGGCGATCTTTATCTTCTCGGGCATAGCCTGATCGGCGCCTTTTCCGGATACAAGTCCGGACATGCGTTGAACAATCGCTTGCTGCTGGCCTTGCTCGAAGACGCCGACGCCTGGGAAGAGGTTACCTTCGAAGATGCTTCGACCGCGCCGATTTCCTATGCGCAGCCAGTGGAAGCGGCGGTTTAGGTGACGATGTGAATATACTGTTCCTGTCATCGAATAGAGGCCAGATCTTCGGCCTGAATCTGCGCAAGCCGCTGCATTTACTATTTATGATGGGACTGCTGGGTATGTTGATGGCAGCTTCGGTATACCTTGGATATACCCTGAATCCCAACCAGGACAACCAGGCGTTGATAGACGAATGGCAGGCCGACGTGCATCGCCAGCAGCTGCAGTTGAACCACATTCGCGAAGAGGCAGACGCCAATATAGACGCGCTTTCGTCTCGCATCGGCTTATTGCAGGCGCACGTCATGCGCCTCGACGCGCTGGGTCAGAAACTGGTGCATATGGCCAGTATCGATACCGCCGAATTCGATTTCGACAATACGCCGGCCATTGGTGGTCCGGAAGCCGTCTCCAACAAGGGTCTTGACCCCAGCGAGCTGTCGCAGGCGATCGAGCAGTTGAGCTACGAGCTCGAAACCCGTGAAAACCAGCTGGTGGTCCTCGAGAATTATGTACTCGACGAGAACCTGCAAAAAGAGGTTCAACCCAGCGGCCGCCCAATCACCAAAGGCTGGATTTCTTCTTACTACGGTATGCGTACCCATCCGCTTTCGGGGCGGCGTGAAATGCACAAGGGCATCGATTTCGCCGGCAAGCTCGGCGGGCCTGTGATCGCGGTAGCCAAGGGCGTTGTTACCTATGCCGGTAAGCGCTATGGCTATGGCAACGTGATCGATATCGCCCACGGCAATGGATATACCACGCGTTACGCGCACAATTCTCGCCTGCTAGTATCGGTCGGCGATACTGTCGAGAAGGGTTTCCATATCGCGGAAATCGGTTCCTCGGGACGTTCTACCGGACCTCACGTGCACTTTGAAGTGCTCAAAAATGGGCGCGAAATCAATCCTGTGAAGTTTATTCGTGCTGCGAATTAAACGGTGACGCCGTTTATTGCAGCATCCGGCTTGAAACCCTTCAACTAGGCTCCAACTCTGATAACAGTTCTGTTAAAGCAGTCGTACGATGTTGTCCAAAATCACTAGAAGCATATTCGGCAGTCGTAACGACCGCATCATAAAAAAGCTCAAACAGCGGGTTAACCAGATTAATCGACTCGAGCCCGAAATGCAGGCGCTCGACGATACGCGGTTGAAGCAGAAAACAGAGGAATTCAAACAGCGCTTTGCCGACGGTGAAACGCTGGAACAGTTACTCGACGAAGCCTTTGCGGTTTGCCGCGAAGCGGCCGTGCGAAGCCTGGGCATGCGCCACTACGACGTTCAGCTGGTCGGTGGCATGATCCTGCACGATAACCAGATCACGGAAATGCGCACCGGTGAAGGTAAAACCCTGGTCGCCACACTGCCCGCCTATCTCAACGCGATTAGCGGCAAGGGCGTGCATATCGTTACCGTGAACGATTACCTGGCCGAGCGGGATGCCGAATGGATGGGCCAGATATACAATTTCCTGGGCCTCAGCGTCGGTGTCGTCTTGAGCACCATGGACTATATCACCAAGCGCGAATCCTACGCGGCCGACATCACCTACGGCACCAATAACCAGTTCGGTTTCGACTACATGCACGATAACTTGTGCTTCTCGCTGGAGGAGCGCGTGCAGCGTGAACTGAATTACGCGATCGTAGACGAGGTAGACTCTATCCTGATCGACGAGGCGCGCACGCCGCTGATCATTTCCGGGCAGGCCAGCGATAGCTCCGATCTGTACACTCGCATCAACGGTATCATTCCGCGCCTGGCCCGCGTCGAGACCGAGGATG
>JAOTUD010000629.1 GCA_029864065.1 Gammaproteobacteria bacterium
CGTAATCGTCGGGCAGCGAAACCAGCACCGCCCCGTCGACCCGGTCCACCTTGCATCCGAGCGTGACCAGCCCTTTCAGTAAGTCGTCATTGTCGGTTGCCATGATCTCGTTTGTTTTATCCATAATGCCCTGCATCAGCCGGCAACGAAGCGCTGGCCCGGATTTCGCTCCGACCGCATGCGCTGGATTGCAGCTGGATTAGTCGTAACCACGTTTTCCAGTCCCGTTTGAAACCTCGAGCCATGATTGTCTGTGATTATCGACCCAATGCCGGTCCAAGACAAACGCTTATCTGCGCTAAATCGACAATCGATATACCCGGATCCTGGCGCAGCCTGTTCGCTAGCCGGTAGCGCCTCGATTGACCTCGTCTACCTGCTCGTTCAGGGTCCACAGGTCGTAAAGTAGTCCCAACAGTAAAAGACCTCCGGTCAACAGCCAGATCAGGCCGGTAACCCACTTGCCGAGATAGAACCTGTGGATGCCGAAAATCCCCAGAAAGGTCAGCAGAATCCAGCCGACATTGTAGTTCTTGTTTCCGCCCAGGTATTTCAGGTCGGCGTCCCTGTCCATGCCCGGGATCAGGAACAGGTCGACGATCCAGCCTATCAGGAAAATCCCCAGCGTAAAGAAGTAAATCGTTCCGGAAACGGGGCGGCCGAAATAAAACCGGTGTGCCCCCATGAAACCAAAAATCCACAGGATGTAACCGATCAGCTTACTGTGCGTATCGTCAGCAGGAGTCATGCGGGCTGGTTGTCCGGGTAGTTCGGTTCAGGTTGGCGCATCTGCCCCCGACGCGATCGTTATGCGGATTGATCATCGACTATTTCCAGCAGGTCCGTATCGCCGAAATCGACGCCGGATTGCGATATCAGTGTCGTGGCCTGACCGCGATGATGCACCTGATGCAGGAACAGGTGGCTGATCAAACTCGCGAGCAGCTTTTTGCGAGGTTTGCCGGCCATATTGCGGTAGTAAAGGTACGCCGCAACATCGTCTTCGGACAGGCCGCTTATCCAGTCAATGATGACTTCGTCGATTTTTGCCCTTGCGGTTTGCAAATCATTCAGATTGTCGAACAGAATCGTATCCAGGGCTTCGGGTTGATCCAGTCGCGTTACGTATAGCAGCGCCTTTGCGTTCCCGGGGCGCGTCGAAAATCTCTTGAGCCAGATGATGTCTCCTACCAGAACATGGTTGAGCGTGCCGATAACCGATTTGAAAAAGGCGCCGCGGTCATCCGTTAAATCCTTTGTGGAAAGCCGGGTTGCCGATGCCATGATCCGCTGGTTCATCAGCTTATTGTACTCGGCAAACAGCATGAACTGGCTCAATATCGACATTGGATTTCCATCAATTTCGGGTAACGACTCGCGTTGGCGACAAGATGTGCGCGCTATGTATCGCTACGGGCTCTACCCTGTGCCTGCTCAAGGTTCTTCGGCGCATGCGTACATGCGGGCAATTTTCCTGCTGATGCTGCCACCGGTTATCTTTAATTACCTGTTCCTCGGGGCATCGTCCGTCACTTTTGCATTAACGCTTTCCTTTCCTTCCCCTGGCCTCCTGTTATTCCCGCGGCACGCGTTTACACCAACGTTTTCAATGGCGGCCGAACTTCGATCAGGCAACCACGCCAAATAGACGCCCGACGCCCGCGGTCAGCGCCATGGCTAGTGCGCCCCAGAAAGCGACGCGAAAAGCGCCAACGGTAATCGCGGCGCCGCCGGTCTGCGCCGCGAGTCCTCCGAGGGAAGCCAGAAACAACAGGGATGAAACAGCCACAAGCGGTATTAATCCTGAGTCGGGCGTAATCCAGGCCACCAGTAACGGCAGTGCCGCACCGAGGGTAAACGTGCCGGCCGAAAAAACTGCCGCCTGCACGGGCCGAGCGCCTAGGGTTTCCGATATACCGATTTCATCCCGGGCGTGCGCGGCGAGCGCATCATGCGCCATAAGTTTTTCGGCAACCTGTTTGGCCAGGGCGGGTTCGAGCCCTCGGCCCTCGTATATTAGTGCCAGCTCGTCCTGCTCTGATTCGTAGTCCTGGTCCAGCGACCGTCTTTCCAGCGCCAGGTCGGCTTGCTCCGTATCGGCTTGCGAACTTACCGAGACATACTCGCCGGCTGCCATCGACATCGCCCCGGCCACTAGCCCGGCAACGCCCGCGAGTATTATGCTTTGATGCGATGCGCTAGCCGCGGCGACGCCGATGATCAGACTGGCCGTCGAAACGATACCGTCATTCGCGCCCAGTACGGCTGCCCGCAGCCAACCGACGCGATGCGATCGATGTATTTCATGATGACTCATACGATTCCTCGTCTCATAAGTTCACCGGCCTCCTCGCGCTAAC
>JAOTUD010000630.1 GCA_029864065.1 Gammaproteobacteria bacterium
ACAACGTTAGCCATCCCATATCGGGCACCTCGCTTTCGTACATCGCCGGGTCCTGCCCGGTGATCGCAGGCAGCTCGGCTCCGGGATCGACGCGAATGGGCTGTAATTGCGGGTTGGCGGTAAGCGGATTGTCGGGATTATTGTGAATCGCCCAGTACTTGAGCGCGTATTCGTCCTGGCGCCAGATACAGGGCGTGCCTTTCGGCAGGATGAAACTGTCGCCGGCGCGAAAGCGTTCGGTTTTGCCCGATTCGTGCTCGATGATGATCGAGCCTTCGAGCACGATCATGAACTCGTCGGCCTCGTAAGGGGCTGGCAGCTGTTCGAGCGGCGTGCAATCCCAGACGCCGGAGGTAAAGATTCCGCCCGCGGTCTCGTGATAAGTGTGCCCGCGTTGCAGTGGGCTTCCCGAACGCAGGATTTCCGGCGGAATCGGATCCCAGTCCTGCAGGCCGGTCTCGGGATCCCCGTTGCGCTCGTACTCGATCACGGTCTGGTCAGCCATTGCGAATCCCCCTCGATTGATTGCCAAGAATATATCACAATCGGGCCGAACGAATAATCACTGGTTTCAAGCTTTGCCGTTTATGGCATAGTCCGCGCAACGAGCGCGAGGCAGTCATGAAAGTCATCAGTTACAACATTCAATTCGGCCGGGGCATGGATGGCGCGATCGACCTGGTGCGCACCTGCCGCGCCATTCGCGGCGCCGATATCATTTGCCTGCAGGAAGTCGATCAGCACTGGAAGCGCAGCGGCGAAATAGACCAGGCCGCCGAGATCGCGGGTTTGCTGCCGACCTGTTACCATGTTTACGGTTCCAGTTTCGACGTCGATGCGAGCGCCCATTCCGCTCATGGCGCGGTCGTCAATCGCCGGCGACGACACGGCAACATGATATTGTCGCGCTGGCCGATCTCGAGCATGCGCATTTTCAACCTGCCGAAACAGCATTTTGCCGACAGCTTCAACATGCAGATGACCTGCATCGAAGCGGTCATCGATGCCGCGGGCGGCATGCTGCGGGTTTACAACTATCACGCCGGCTACCTGCAGGCCGAGGAACGTCTTGAGCAGGTAGAGGTCTTCGCCGACAGGTTCGAGCGGTCACCGCGCGAGCAGGGAGCCTGGTCCGGCAAGCCGGATATCGATGGCGACGACTGGAGCAACCGGCGCCCGCCCCCGGCAATGCCGCTAACCGCGCTGGTTTGCGGCGACTTCAACGCCAGTCCCGACACCGAGGAGTATGGCCGTCTGGTCGAGCGCACCGGGCTCATCGACTGCTGGTCGCTTGCCGATGCTGCCAATCAGCGCGCAACGACGCTGAAACACGCACAGAGCCCGGACAAACAGGTAAGCGGCAAGGTCGACCATATCTTCGTGACGCCGGATCTGCGCGATTGCGTGGAATCCGCGGTGATCGACGATGACGCGGACGGGTCCGATCATAAACCGATCCGGGTTGTGCTCGACCTAGCGCGACAGGACTTTTCTGACCGATGAACTGCAGATGACCTTGTTGTTCCTGACGTATTCCTCGTGGTTATCCTCGACCCGGGAAAGATCGTAGACATAGTTGACCATGGTGCCCAGCGAATGCGCCATGCCCTTTTCAGCAGGATCGCCAAGTATGTTGATACGTTTCAGTATCGCGCCGTTCTTGAGGTGAAATCTCGCCACCGGGTCGAGCGGCTTGCCGCGGCTGTTCTTTTGTTCGAGCAGGTAGCTCGCAGCCAGCTTCTCGAGTTTCTGCCTCAGGTCTTCACCGGCTTTTGCATCGAATTCGGCGAGCAGCGACGCAATCTCGGCACGCTCGCCGGCCTCTCGCTCCAGCCAGCCGCGAAACCCGGGCAGCGGTGAAATTGTGGCAAAGGTTTTCAACTGCGGAAAACGCAATTTGAGGCTGGTAGCGACCTGTTTGATCAGGAAATTTCCGAACGAGACCCCGGCGAGGCCCTTGTGACAATTGGATATCGAGTAGAAAATTGCGCAGGAGGGATTGTCCGGGGCCTCGGTAGCGGCGGTGCGCTGCAGTATTTCGCCGATGCCATGCGGGATCCTGTCGGTCAACGCGACCTCGACGAAGACCAGCGGTTCGTCTTCCATCGACGGGTGAAAGAAGCCGTAGCAGTAGCGATCGGCGGGCTCCAGCCGGCCGCGCAACTCGGACCAGTTCTCGATTTCATGGACCGCTTCGTAAGCGATAATCTTTTCCAGGATATGCGCCGGCGTGGTCCAGTCGATGGGTTCCATCACCAGGAAGGCGCGGTTGAACCAGGCGTTGAACAGGTGGCGAAAGTCGGTATCGATCTTGTCGAGTTCCGGTCTGTCGCGCATCGCCGCGAGCAGGTGTT
>JAOTUD010000631.1 GCA_029864065.1 Gammaproteobacteria bacterium
AGCCGGTGGCGGCATTCGACTGGCTGTTGTTCCTGTTTGCCGGCATCGCCGGCTGTATCGGGCACCTGTGCCTGATTCGCGCGTTTCGCAGCGCGCCCGCCTCGGTCGTTGCGCCGTTCAGCTACAGCTCCCTGCTGTGGGCGACCTTGTTCGGATTTGTACTATTTGGCGATTTGCCCGACGGCTGGACCCTGGCCGGCGCGGCCCTGATTATCGGCAGCGGCCTGTATATTTTTCACCGCGAGCACAGCTTGAAGCGTCGCAACATCAAGGCCCAGGTCTCGGTACCTTAGCATCATTGACCGAATACCCGTCCCCCAGGGTAGTTCTATCCTTCCCCCTGCAATAGAGTTGAATATCGCTGGAATGCTTACCGGGCTAATTCTGCAGGAAAGTGCATCGTTTGCGGATTCCTGGTTTGTTCGTCTGGCAATCGCCCCCAAGTTTCAAAAAATAGGCCAGTTCTATCGCCAGTTGATTCAAGTCAAATGAAAAATCTCAAAACAGGCAATGATTAGCGGTAAAAGTAACTAGTCCAATAAGTGAAACCGATCCGTGTCGATAGCAAAAAATCACAGTACTGAACCGCATACGATCAATCGCTGGCCCGCATGGCTGGATATCACTCAAGGCGTCACCGGTTTAGCGCTGGTGCTTTTCATGTGGGCGCACATGTTCATGGTCTCGAGCATCTTGCTCGGCAAGGATGCCTTTTATTTCGTCGCGCGCATGTTTGAAGGCCAGTATATTTTCGGTCGTCCTTACCCTGTACTGATCAGCCTTGTTGCCGCCGCCGTTTTCGTCATCTTTGCGGTGCATGCCCTGCTCGCGATACGCCATATGCCGGGCAGCTACCGCGAGTATCGCATCTTCTGGCGGCACTCGCGCTCGCTGCGCCATGCCGACACCACGTTGTGGTTGATACAGGTGATCACCGGCCTGTTGCTGATGTTCTTCGCCTCGGTGCACCTGTACGGCATGTTTACCCATCCCGGCGATATCGGCCCCTACGCCTCCTCCGACCGGGTTGTCACCGGCGTCATGTGGCCTCTTTACCTGGTCCTGCTGTTCGCGGTCGAACTGCACGCCGGAATCGGCATTTACCGGCTCGCGCTCAAATGGGGCTGGCCGAGTGGCAGGAACCCGCGCCAGACGCGCCGCGTTCTCGGCCTCACGAAATGGGCGATCAGCGTGTTCTTTATCGTGCTCGGCCTGTTGACGCTGTCGGCCTATATCAAGATCGGCATCGAACACCGCGAGCATGCCGGCGAGCGTTACCTGCCGAGTGCATTGCAGTCGCAACAATCCCTCACGGCAAAACCGCTACCGGAAAACTAGGCGCATGCAAACGATACATACCGATGTGTTGGTAATCGGCGGCGGGCTGGCCGGAATGCGCATCGCCATCGGGGTCAAGCGCAGGGACCAGGAATGCATCGTTTTGAGCCTGGTTCCACCCAAGCGCTCGCACTCTGCGGCGGCGCAGGGCGGCATGCAGGCAAGCCTGGCCAACAGCATCAAAGGCGAAGGCGACAACGAGGACGTACACTTCACCGACACGGTACGCGGCAGCGACTGGGGCGCCGACCAGCGGGTGGTGCGCATGTTCACCAACACGGCGCCCAAGGCGGTGCGCGAGCTGGCCGCCTGGGGCGTGCCATGGAATCGCGTGCAGCGCGGCGATCGTGAAGTCGTCATCAACGGCAAGCGGGTGACCATTACCGAGCAGGATGCGGCGCACGGCCTGATTACCGCGCGCGACTTCGGCGGCACCAGGAAATGGCGCACCAGCTACGTCAGCGACGGCACCGGGCACTCGATGTTATACACCATGAGCGACCAGGCGATCGCGCGCGACATCGTCGTGCACGAACGCACCGAGGCGCTCGCCCTGATCCACGACGGCGCGCGTTGTTACGGCGCGATCGTGCGCAACCTCGTCAGCGGCGAACTGCTGGCCTATGTCGCCAGCGCGACCTGTATCGCGACCGGCGGCTTCGGGCGCATATACCGGACGACGACCAACGCGGTCATCAACGAGGGCATGGGCGCGGCCATCGCGCTGGAGACCGGCGTGGCGACACTCGGCAACATGGAAGCGGTACAGTTTCATCCGACCGCGATATTCCCGGCCGGCATCCTGGTGACCGAGGGCTGCCGCGGCGACGGCGGCCTGCTGCTGGACGGCAACGAACACCGGTTCATGCCGGACTACGAACCGGAAAAGAAGGAACTGGCCTCGCGCGACGTGGTATCGCGGCGCATGGAACAGCACATGGCGTCGGGGCACAGCGCAAGCTCGCGTTTCGGCGACCACCTGTGGCTGGATATCCGCCTGCTCGGCCGCCA
>JAOTUD010000632.1 GCA_029864065.1 Gammaproteobacteria bacterium
GTCCCCGCCGCCGGCTATCGCGATCACGTACTGCTTGCCGTCGGCACCCAGGTAGCTCATCGGCGTGGTGCGCCCATGGGTCGGGATGTCGGCCGACCAGAGCTCTTCGCCGGTCTCCGAGCGGTATGCCCGGATCGTGGCATCGTTGCTGGCACTGAGAAATACCAGCCCACCGGCCGTGGCCAGCGGACCGCCCGATGTGGTCGTCGTACCGGTCCCCGTGATGCCCATGGCCGTGAGTCCCTCGTACTCGCCCACCGGTATCTGCCAGACGATATCGGCGGTGGCGGAACTGATAGCGAACAGCTGTGCCCAGGGCGGCTCCTGGCACGGGTAGCCGCTGGGGCCAACGTACCAGGTGTTCGGAATTTTCGACTTACCGAATGAGGGCAGGCCGTTTGAAGTCCGGGTCTGCAATTGCGCGATCACACCGAGGTCCCGGGTATTGACGAACGTCAGTTGACGCTCGTTGTCCACCGCGACGCCGCCCCAGCCACCGCCGCCCTCCGAGCCCGGGAAGGCCAGGCTGGGCAGCATACCGTAGGACGCGTACGGGCCGGCCTGCACGGAGCGGTCATAAAGCTCGGTGCAGTACTTGGTTTGCTCCTCGGAATACTCCGTCCAGACTTCGTCGCGGTCCATCGCCATGCGCGCCAGCGGCGGCGGCTTGACCGGGAACGGCTGTGTCGGCCAGGCCTCGTCGCCTGGCGCATCCAGCGGCGCAACCGGCCGTTCCTCGATCTCCCAGATCGGCTCACCGGTAATGCGGTTAAAGAAGAACAGCAGCCCCTGCTTGGTGATCTGTACCACCGATGCTACCGGTTCACCGTCGCGGAACGTGTCCAGCAGGTTCGGTGGCGCCATGACGTCCAGGTCCAGGTTGTCATGATGGGCAAACTGGTAGTACCAGGCCAGTTCGCCGGTGTCCGCGTGCAACACCAGGATCGCGGCGGCGTAGAGATTGATGCCCGGCCGCGTACCGCCAAAGTTCTGGTCGGTGGCATTACCCATCGGCAGATAAACCAGGCCGCGTTCATGATCGACCGTCATCGGCATCCAGATGCCCGGGCCGCGCCGGTCCTGCCAGCCGTTGAGCCCCCAGGTGCCGAAATTGGCATCGCCCGCGTGCGGCACGGCATGAAATCGCCACAGCTCCTTGCCGGTTATCAGGTCAATCCCGCGCGGATCGCCCGGGATGCCGTAACGCCCCTGCTCACCGGTGCGCGCGGCGACAATGGCGATGTTCTTGTAGATCAGCGGTGGCGAGCCACCGCGCCATGCACCGCCGAACTTGTCCATGATGCCGGCCGACAGGTCGATGACGCCCGTCGGGCCGGGTACCCGCTCGCCCGTCGCGGCATCGAGCTGCACCAGGAAGCCGTCCTGCGTGTGCATCACAACGCGCGGCGCGTGTTCCTCGGTGCCGCGCCAGTACGAAAAGCCGCGGTTGGCAAGGGATGTGGCCGCACCAAGGCCCCCGACCTCGCGCAGATCGGTCGCCCAGATATCCTCACCGGTCGTGGCGTTGATTGCTGTAATGGTGGTGAAACCGTTCTTGGGGAAATACATCACGTTGTCGATCATGATCGGCGTCGTGTTGTACCCTCGGCGCGCCGGCTCCGGTTCCAGTTCATAGACCCAGGCGACCTCCAACTCGGACACATTGTCCGGCGTAATCTGCGCCAGCGGTGAATACTTGGCGCTGCCGTAGTTATTGACCTCCGGCCAATCCGTTGCGCTCTGTGCCCAAATCGTCGACGCAACCAGCAGAATGGCCACGAAACCCAGGCCTGCCTTCCCCATCTTGCTCATTAGTTTTCTCCCCGGACTCAACAATGTCCCATGCCGTCAAGTCGTCTCGGAGACCTTCAGGTCTCCTTCGATGTTTTGACGGATTCCAAATGGAGGCACCACATCGACCCATTGTACACGCTAAGCCTCAACAGGTCGGGGCACACTGATGTATGTCAGTTTCAGGCTCGGGATCGGCGATTAGGGATGTCTGACGTTATGCGCGATATTTGCGTGCATCAGCGGTGCATCGCTCTGTCCACATCGGCACAGGAAACCTATACTGCGGGCAGCGATCAGCATTGGATCAATATCTGAGGAACCCAGGCAATGAAATTAATAAAACTAATAACAGCGACTGTAATCCTGATGGGAATGGGCAGCTCTGCTGTCTTTGCACAACAAGCCGCTACCAGCTATAGCCGCATCGACGAGGTGATGGACTGGGGCGCGGCAACCACGCGCCTGATCGTTGATCTCGGCGCCGATGTTGCGAAAGGCGCGGTCGGTCCCGACAGTTTCGGCGTCCATGTGCGCCGCAGCGACCCGAGGCTCGC
>JAOTUD010000633.1 GCA_029864065.1 Gammaproteobacteria bacterium
TGACGTCGACGTCCGGTAGCGATGCTGCGGGTGTCGTGATCAATGCCCCCGACTCCGAAGAAGAAATCGTCGAAGACATCTTCTAGCAGGGAATCATCTTCTCCCTGACCTTGATTAACGCCCCCCGCGTGGGCCTGGTGTTCGCGTTGCAGTTGATTAATCGCGTCGTCGTGGTGGGCGCTGCGTGCGGTTTTTAACTCGATCCCGGCCGGGCCGTGCAGGCTTTCGCCGGGATTAGGTGCTGCGTATTTACGGGGACGACGCGCTGTGCGCGTTACTGGCGGATTTCGTAACCGTACTCGTGGACGGCATCGATCAGCACGCCGAGGTGTTCGGGATCGACCGTCTGGTGAATGCCATGCCCGAGGTTGAAGACGTGCCCTGGATGGTTGCCGAAACGGGTGATGATGTCTTTTGCGCTGGCGCGGATGGTTTCGCGGTCGGCGTAGAGCATGCAGGGATCGAGATTGCCCTGCAGCGCGACCCGGTCGCCGATGCGCGCGCGCGCCTCGTCGATATCGATCGTCCAGTCGAGCCCGACCGCATTGCAGCCGCTGTCGGCGATCGCCTCGAGCCATTGCGCGCCGCCCTTGGTGAACAGGGTTACCGGGATCGTCTGGCCCTCGTGTTCGCGTTTCAGACCGGCGACGATTTGCCGCATGTACTGAAGCGAAAAGTCGCGATAGGTCTGCGGGGTCAGCACGCCACCCCAGGTATCGAACACCATCACCGCCTGCGCGCCTGCTTCGATTTGTGCGTTCAGGTATGCGATCACGGCCTGCGCCAGCTTGTCGAGCAACTGATGCAAGGCCGCCGGGTTTTCGTACATCATACCTTTGACGAACCGATACTCCTTCGAGCTGCCGCCCTCGACCATATAAGTGGAAAGCGTCCACGGGCTGCCGCTGAAGCCGATCAGCGGCACCTGTCCGTCGAGTTCCTGCCGAATCAGGCTGACCGCATCGGTGACGTAGCGCAGACTGTCGTGCGGGTCCGGAACGCCGAGTCGCTGGATCGCGTCGGCGCTGCGCAACGGGCGCTCGAACCTGGGGCCTTCGCCCTCGGCGAAATAAAGCCCCAGGCCCATCGCGTCAGGGATGGTCAGGATGTCGGAGAACAGGATTGCGGCATCGAGCGCAAAACGTCGCAGCGGCTGCAGGGTCACCTCGCAGGCAAGTTCCTTGTTCTTGCACAGATCGAGAAAGCTGCCGGCCCGCTTGCGGGTTTCGCGGTATTCGGGCAGGTAACGTCCGGCCTGGCGCATGATCCAGACCGGCGTGGTATCGGTTGGCTGCCGCAGCAGTGCCTTGACAAGCCGGTCGTTCTTGAGCGTTGGGAAGACCATCATACCTCCAGGTAATCGAGAATGCCTTCGGCCGCCTGGCGTCCCTCGTAGATCGCCGTTACGACCAGGTCCGAACCGCGCACCATGTCGCCACCGGCGAATACTTTCGGGTTGCTGGTCTGGAACGGGAACTCGGCATGCGCGGGAGCAATAACGCGGCCGCTGTCATCCGTTTCTATCGTATGATCGCTGAACCACGGCGCCGGATCGGGGCGAAAGCCAAACGCGATCACGACCGCGTCGGCCGCTAAAATTTCTTCCGATCCCGGCATCAGCTCGGGGCGGCGCCTGCCCTGTTCGTCGGGGTCGCCGAGCCGGGTCGATACCAGCTTGATACCCACGGCCGCGCCGTCACCGACAATTTCGACCGGTTGGCGATTGAACAGGAACTCGATGCCTTCTTCTTTGGCGTTTTCGACTTCCCGCATCGAGCCCGGCATGTTCGCCTGGTCCCGGCGATAGGCGCAGGTGACGCTTTCCGCACCCTGTCGTATCGCGGTGCGGACGCAGTCCATCGCGGTATCGCCGCCACCGAGTACGACTACCTTTTTATCCCTGAAATCGATGAATTCGGGCTTGTCGCCGCCGAAGTCCATCTGGTTGTGGATGTTGGCCACGAGATAAGGTAGAGCCTTGTAGACTCCGCGCTTGTCCTCGCCGGAGAAATCACCCTGCATCGACGTGTAGGTGCCCATACCGAGGAAAACCGAATCGTAGTCGGCGACCAGCTGGCTGAATTCGATATCCCTGCCAATCTCGGTGTTGAGGCGAAATTCGATGCCCATGTCTTCGAACATCTTGCGGCGTCGCAGGACGACTTCCTTCTCGAGTTTGAAAGGCGGGATACCGAAGGTCAGCAGGCCGCCGATTTCCGGGTACCTGTCGTAGACCACGCAGGCGACGCCGTTGCGCGTCAGCACGTCGGCGCAGGCGATTCCGGCCGGACCGGCGCCGACGATGGCGGCCGATTTACCGGTGGCGACGACCTGCGAAAGATC
>JAOTUD010000635.1 GCA_029864065.1 Gammaproteobacteria bacterium
ATATCAGCAAGTTATATATCGATACCGGGCGAGAGGCGGTTTTTTGACAGTCGATTTCCGACGCGGCGGCCAGTACGCGTCAAAAAAACAATAGAACCAAAATTTAAGGGGACACAATACTTAATTATCAATTAAGTATTGTGTCCCCTTAAATTTTGGAGTGGCGTAAAAGATTGCGGCCCGCGGGCCGCAATAAGGGGTAATCAGGCGAAGGTATCGACTAAGCCATCGCCGCTCATAAAACCGCTGTGCAAAGACCGACCGGGATCCAGGTTCTGATCCGGATCAAATTCGTCGCCGCCTTCGGTATAGCCGTGCTGGGCCTGGGATTGCGTATGCTGCTGATCCTGGCGTTGCGAAACATCGACGTTTACGTTCTGGTAACCGCTTTCCTGCAGGTAATCGCGTAGTCTCAGCGCGGCCGTCTCGATCAGGTCGCGGGTCTGCGCATGCTGCGTCTGGATGGTAATAGTGGTGGCGTCGTCGGCGACCCTGACATGCACGTCGAGCTTACCCAGCGTCGGCGGGTCCAGCCGAATCGTCGCGCTATTCTGTTTTTGATTGATCATCCAGTTGACGCGCTCACCGAGGCCGTTACCCCAGTCCGAAGCATCGGCGTTGCGCGACAGATTCATCGCGTCGAGCGGGCCGGGCAAGACCGCCTGCTGCGCGCCGGGTGCTGATGCGCCGGGCGTCGCCAGGCTGTGCAGCAACGGTTGCGCGGCCGTCACCGCCTGCTGCGCGTTATTTGCGGCTGCCTGTACCGGCAGGTCCACGGCGCGGCCGCTCGTCGGGTCCGTAATCGGGATCTCGGGAACCGGTTTCTGTAGCGCCGGTGTCAGCTTGAACGCGTCCCGCAGATCGGAAATGCGCAGGTTTTCAGCAGCGCCATCGACGTCGCGGGGCGTTGCCGGTTGCTGCGCCGATCCGGCTTCCACGGGCAAGATGCTGCTCGGGATCCTCCGCTCGAGCGGTTTCGGCGCGTCCGGGCTGGCCGCGTCTGCATCGAGCGGCGGCATCCGCGGCGCGTGCATCAGCGTTGCACCGCTGGCGACGGCCGGCGGTACCGGGCGCGTCCATGATTTCACAGCCGCGACAGATTCAGCGCCAGCTCTGCCGTCAGCCGCTACGCGCCCGGGTACCGACGCGATCGGAGATGGTTGCGGGATTTGCTCCCCGGGTTCGGCGAGTTGCCCGGCCCGCGTCGGATTTACGCCGCCCAGGTTCGCGCCAAACGCCGCGATTTCCGCGGCGATGGCTTGCTGCGCCGGCTCTGAACTGGCGGTTACAAGGGTTTTCGTGGGCATGAGTCCTGGGTCGAGCCCTGCTGTATCCACGTTCGCAGCGCGGATCAGCGGCCGCGGGGTCGCTTCATCCGGCAACGAATTTCCGCCCGCAGGCAAGAATTCGCCAGCCGCGTCCGACGCAATGAACGCTTCTGCATCGGCTTTCAACGTCGGATTCAGCGGCATTTCGGCGGATTCCGCGGGCGCCGACGCCAGCGTGCCTGCATCGACGCTGACGCCGATCTGCTGCTGCGCCAGGTATTCGCGCCAACCCGCTTCCGGCGTCGCCTCGACGCCTGTTCCGAGGCTCATCTCGACGCCCGGAATTTCAGGAAAATAACCATTGAATTCAACAACTTGCTGGCCAGAATCGAACGCCGACGGCAGCTGCTGCCGCAGCAATCCGGCGAAACCGCCGGCGGGCCTCGCAGCAAGCGCCGGACCTTCCTGGGTATCCAGGGTTAGCGCGCGCAGGTCGGTAAGCATTATATTCATGTTGTCATCCAGTCGGTGCCCCTGCGGCAATTATCCCGGGGGCCATTGCCTTTACCGAATGCATCATGCGTGCCAGTTTTTTCGAACAGGCTCAGGTTCGGGTAATCTTGCGTTGGCTGAATTCATCGAGCGCCTTCTGTTCCCTGCGCTCCTGCTCGGTAACTTCCTGCCGTTGCAGTTTTTCGACGACCTTGTGCATTTTCCTGGCGTCGATGCGGGAGGCTTGCCACAGGTCGCGTTTTTGTTCCAGCTCCCGCTGGCGTATTTGCACCAGTTCCATCTGGCGCGCGATGGTCTGGTCGAGCTGCTGCATGAAACGATTGAACTCCTGCAATTCGATCGGCGTAAACACGCCGATATCGTATTTTTTCTTTTGCAGGTACTCGAGCTTGTAGTCCTGCAGCCGGGTCAGCCTGCCCTGCTCGATTTCGAGCACGCCCTGGCTGCGCGCGACTTCCTGCAGCGCCGATTTTTCCTTTTTATCATTGTGCTGCACGACCGGGCGCAGGCGCTGGGTACGAGTCATCGATTATCCCCCCCCTGTCCCGCAGCGGGTGGCA
>JAOTUD010000634.1 GCA_029864065.1 Gammaproteobacteria bacterium
CCATCGAGAGTGCGCACCGCCTGTTCGAAACGGGTGAGTACAACCATAAACCCGAGATTGTTGGCGGAGTGCTGGCGGATGAGTGCGCCGCGGTGATGACCGCGTTCTTCAAACAAAAACGAAATCCCAGAAAGCTCGATTCCTGAGCCG
Organism: Gammaproteobacteria bacterium; assembly: GCA_029864065.1. Lineage (GTDB taxonomy): Bacteria > Pseudomonadota > Gammaproteobacteria. Next base: position 151 of record JAOTUD010000634.1, read on the forward strand.
CCTCCCATGACAAAAGGTGGCGTCCTCGCGACTCCGTTGTCGCGATGGATGCCGCGGTCCGCCGAAGCGGGTCAGGCCCGGCATGACCGCAGCCCCAGTTTTTGGGCAGATCAAAAACTATTGAGAATTTCTGATTGCTTGTAAGGGGTAGGTTTTTGATCTGACCAAAAACTATTGCCGGAAGCGGATGTTTACAGGCTGGGGGCGAGCGGTGCGACGTCCTGTTTCGGTTTGATATCGCCGTTTTCGCGCAGGGCCCTGGTTTCGTATCCGATCAGGTGTTCGTAGTACTGGCGGATGTTTTCCACGTACTTGACCGGTTCCCAACCGCGCGCGTAGCCATACCTGGTTTTCTTGTACCACTTTTTGCGCGCTAGCAGTGGCAGGCTTTCCTTGACGTCGATCCAGCGATCCGGATTGCCGCCGCGGCTCTCGGTGATGATGCGAGCGTCCTCGACGTGGCCGAAGCCGACGTTATAGGCGGCCAGGGCCAGCCAGGTGCGATCCGGTTCTGCAATCTTTTTTGGCACACGTTTCAGAACGCGCGCGATATATTTCGAGCCGCCGCGAATGCTTTGCACCGGATCGAGCCGGTTCTTGACCTTCATTTGTTTGGCGGTGCTCTGCGTCAACATCATCAGACCGCGTACCCCTGTCGGTGATTTGGCACGTGGGTTCCACAGCGATTCCTGGTAACCGATGGCTGCCAGCAGGCGCCAGTCCAGCCCGACTTCGGCGGCCGCCTTTTTGAACATTTCTTCGTACTTCGGCAAATGCGTCTGCATGCGCCGCGTAAAGGTTCGGATATCCGAATAGTTGAACTTTTCGACGTGACTGTAATGGCGGTCGATCAGCTGTTCGAGGCGACCGTCCTGTTCGATTTCGTTGAAGAAGGCGCTGATGGCGCTGCCCAGGCTGTCGGCGTCGCCGGGGTTAAAAGCCCAGCGTAGTTGGCGTGGGTCACCTATTTCGAAGGCGATGCGCAGTTCCGGGAAGTAGCGTCGTTGCAGCGCTATCTCGTGCGAGTCCGCAAGGACGTAGTCGACCTGGCCGGCATCGACCTGTTCGATCAGTTCCTCGGAGGCAATGTCGTCGACTTCGGTCCAGGTCAGGCTGGGATACTGATCGCGCAAATCTTGCAACAGCCTGGCATGGGCGGTGCCGCTGATGACCTTGAACGAACCCCCGATCAATTCGCTAACCACGCGCGGACGGTCCGCATGGAACTTGCGATACAGTAACTGGTTAGTCACCTGGTAGTATGCTGGTCCGTAGGCCACCGAGCGGCTGAATTCGGATTCACCGTCGGACAATCCCGACGCGACGATATCGCCGCTGCCGAACAGCAGCTCCGGGTAGAGATCGGCGAATTTCGGTACCATGACGAAATGCGCTTTTACGCCGATCGAATCGGCAAACCAGCTCGCCAGTTGATATTCGAATCCGTTCGGTCCATCGATATCCTGGTAAAAAGTGGTCGCGCTGTTGAGCGTCAACACGTTGATATAACCGCGCTGCTTGATCTTGTCGAGGGCGCTGCGCGCGCTACTGTCGATACCGGGCGATATAATCATGACGGCCAGCACCACGGCCGCGGCGACCAGACCTGAAATCAGCTGGACTCGATGGGCAAAAGGGGAAAGCTCAACCATCGGTCTCGTCTAGTCGCACGTAGACTATTGTCTACGTGTGAACACCCATTCGCTGTCGCCGGACAGCCCGGCATTGTAGCGATAGCCCTCGTAATCGAATCCCTTGAGCCCCTCCGCTTCGTCGACCCGGTTGTCGATCAGGTAGCGCGCCATCAGACCACGCGCCTTCTTGGCAAAGTACTGGATGAATTTGTACTGCCCGTCGCGATATTCGCGGAAGGCCGGGGTAATGATTTCCGCCTTCAGCATTTTTGGCTTGATCGCCTTGAAATATTCGCCCGAGGCGAGGTTAACGAGCGTTCTGGAGTCCGACTGTTTTAATTCCTGGTTCAGCGATTGCGTAATTCTCCCGTTCCAGAACTGGTAGAGGTTGCTGCCCTGTTCGGTGTCGAGGCGGGTGCCCATTTCGAGCCGGTAAGGCTGCATCAGGTCGAGCGGGCGCAGCAAGCCATAAAGGCCCGACAGGATGCGCAGGTGATCCTGGGCGAAGTCGATGTCCTGCGGGGTCATACTGGCGGCATCAAGCCCGATGTAAACGT
>JAOTUD010000063.1 GCA_029864065.1 Gammaproteobacteria bacterium
CAGCGAGGTAATGAACTTGAGACCGCCCTGGACCTGGTAAAAGTCGATATCGGAGGCGAGGGCGGCATTGGCACCGCGCAGGCCGATATCGAAGCGCAGGCCGTCGAACACGTTGATGAAATCGCTGCCCCAGGTCCGGCTCCAGCTAGCCCCGGGGATCAACAACGTGGTACTGCCGCTATCGTCGGCCGCGATAAAATCTTCCTGCTGGTACTCGAGCGACAGGGTTTCGCGCCAGGCACCGCGGCCATGGTTGAGGCTTACCCCGACCTTGCGCACGGTGCTTTCGCTGTCCTCGAACTCCTCGTTGATTTCGCCGACGCTGTATACGATCTGGTCGGTGCGCGGATTCAGCACCGGCACGCGGTAGTTGGCCAGCGCGCTGTAGCCGCGTTGCGAAATTCGAAGCTCGCTGTCGAACTTGTGTCCGCGCTTGTTCACCCGTGGCCTCTGCCAGCCGAAACTGGTGCGCGCGCCGGTATCGGTTCCGTAGCCCAGTCCAAACTGGTAGCGATTGCGCTTACGCGAGGTTAGCGCAACCTCGATCGGAATCTCGTCGCTGTCGGGAGATGCCTTGCCCGGCGAAATCTCGACGCTCTGAAAATATCCGCTGTCGTTGAGCCCTTGCTGGAAATCGAGCACCCGGCCGAGCGAATAGAAATCTCCCCTGGCGAACGGCACGTAGCGATTCACTAAATCCGTGTTCAGCACATCCTGTTGCAGCAATACTTCGCCGAAGCGAAACCTGGGACCGCCCTCGTAATCGAGGTAAATGCGCGCCTCGTAGCGTTCGAGGTCGATTTCGATCCGGTGGTCGGCAAACCGGGCGAGAAAATAGCCGCGTTCCGCGGAAAGATTCGCCATGTCCGTCTTGAAATCCTCGTAGGCGAGATGACTGAAGTTATCGCCCTGCCGCAACGGGTTTTCCGCGAGCAGGGTTTGAAAAGCGGGGTCCTCGGCCATCGGGGAGCTGACGCTGAAGTTCAACGTGCCGATTTTCAGCGCGGGTCCGGGATCGATATCGTAGCTTGCCAGCCATTCTCCGGATCCGGTTTTTTCCAGGCTCGAGTTTATCGTCGGACGATAAAAACCATACGGCTGCAGTGCCTGGGATATCTCGTCGTTTGCCTTTTTATGCAGGCGGCGCAGGCGCCCGTCGCTCATCAATGGGTTGCCTTTCTGCTGCTCGATACTGAGGTACAGGCGCACGTTTTGCTCGAGCGTCACGTCGATGCCGTTAATGTCGACGCTGACCGCGGTTTGGGCGCGGACCGGGGTCGAAACAACCAGCGCCAGCAGGATCAGCGCTACCCGGCAGCTTTTAAACATCCCGCTTTCCAGCTATAAAAGACCCCGCCTCAGCCACCGCAATACCGGGCCTTGCGGCGTGCTGCCAGAGTCCTGTCGCAGGCGCGGGCGGATGGTTTGGAAAGAGTGCTCAAGTGCTCAAGGGAGGGTAAGGAGGTCGAAAACAGCATAATGAAATTCCGCTAACAGTTCCATTTTAATCATTGTCTCGGCCGCGTTACGAATGCCGCCGGCCGGCGATATTTAGCTAGTTCAGTTACCCGTATTCAAATTAGAACCTGAGACCGCCGTCGAGTTCCAGGATGCGTCCGCTGTAATAATCGTTTTCGATGATGAATTCGACCGCGTGCGCGAGTTCGTCGACCGCGCCGGTGCGCTGCAATGGAATCGAGTTGGCAATGCGCTCGTGCGCCTCGGGCTTCAACGATGCGACCATCTCGGTCTCGAAAACACCGGGCGCAATTGACGTGCTGCGGATACCGTAGCGCGCGAGTTCCAGGGCCCAGGTCGCGCTCAGCGCGGCAACTCCGGCCTTGGCGGCGGCATAGTTGGACTGGCCGATATTGCCGGCGCGGCTGATGCTCGAAATATTGATGATCACGCCGCCCTTGCCATTGCGGATCATGCTGGGCGCGGCCTCGCGGCCGCACAGGAAAACCCCGGTCAGGTTGATATCGATAACCTGCTGCCACTGCTCCAGCGACATGCGGTCGACGATTTCGCCGTCCTTGACCTTGACCAGCATGCCGTCGCGCAGAATGCCGGCATTATTGACCAGCCCCGCGATCGGCCCGAGGTGCTCCTCGATCGATGCGAAGCAGCGCCGCACACTGGTTTCATCGGCAACGTCGCAGGTGAAAGCGTAGCCCTCGGCGCCGGCCTGCTTGCAGCCGGCCAGGGTTTCGTCGAGGCCCTCGGCGTTGACGTCTAGCAACGCCAGCCTGGCGCCACGGCGCGCCAGCATCAGGCTGATGGCTTCGCCGAGCCCCTGCGCGGCGCCGGTGATGACAAAGGTATTATTTTTGATTTGCAAGATAGTTTTCCTTCAGTTCGTTTTTAAGGACTTTGCCGGCAACGTTGCGCGGCATTTCGTTCACGATCATGACGTCGGCGACTTTCTGAAAACGCGCCTCGACGCGATCGTTGATCCATGCCCTGAGGTCGTCCGCGTTGATGACGTCGTCTCGTAACTGCACCGCGGCGACCGGGGTTTCTCCCCATTGCTCCGACGCGACGCCGAACACGGCAGCCTCGAGCACCTGCTCGTGCGCGCTCGCGACGGCTTCGATATCCTGCGGGTAAACGTTGACCCCGCCGGAAATAATCAATTCCTTCTTGCGCCCCGACAGGTAAAGGAATCCGTTGGCGTCAAGATAACCGAGGTCGCCGGTGAAAAGCCAGCCGTCGCGAAACGTTGCGCGCGTCAGCTCGGGCTGCCGGTAGTAGCCGGACGACAGGATCGGCCCGCGGCCGACGATTTCCCCGATTTTTCCGGTTTCGAGATCCTTGCCGTCGTCGTCGACGATGCGAATCTCGTAACAGGGCGGCGGGCAGCCGACCGAGCCCGACTGCCGGTCGAAGTCATCGCGATCGAGAATCGTCACGAAGCCCTCGGTGAGGCCGTAGAGCTCGTAAAAACGGCCTGGTGCAACCTCGTTGAAGGCCTGCTTGTAGTTTTGCGCCAGCGGTGCACCGAGGGTAAGCACCATTTCCAGCGAGCGCATATTGCGTGACGTAAAGTTGGGGCTTTGCAACAGCGCGATGATCTGCGCCGGCACCATCATGATGTGGGTCACCTTTTCACGCCGTACGGTTTCGATCATCGCCTCGACTTCGAAATGCGGGTGCAGGATGTAACAGGCGCCGACAAAGAAACTCGGCATCAGCGTCACGAAGGCGCCGTTGAATACGATCGAACCGGTGTGCAGCACCACGCTTTCGGGCGTCATGCGAAACGACGCCGCGAAATGGCTGCCGTAGTTGGCGCGCACCAGGTGGCTGTGCATGATGCCCTTGGGCATGCCGGTGGTGCCGCTAGAGTAGACGATATTGAACAGGTCATCCTGCTGCAGCTCGGGGTAGCGCGGCGGCCGGGCGGAACAGCCGGCGATAAATCGGGAGTAGCCGCCGTTGTCACCCCCGACGACGATATAGTTTTGCGATTCGATTCCCGATACCTCGTCGCGATGCGCTTCGAGCTCGTGCGCGAGTCCCGACGTCAGCAACAGCAGGCCGACGTCGGCATTGTTCAACAGGTTAACCAGCCCGGCCGCTTTCAACAGCGGGCTGAGCGGCACCAGCACGGCGCCGATCGAAACCGTGGCCCAGTAGATCACCAGCAATTCCAGGCTGTTGGGTAGCGCGCTCGCGACCTTGTCGTTTTTGCCGATGCCGCGCTGCTGCAGCGCATTGGCGACCTGGTTGACGCGCGCGCCGAACTGCGCCCAGGTCAGGCGCTGGTCGGCAAAAACGACCGCGCGGCGATCGCCGCGATAACGCGCATGACGCGCGATCAGTTTTTCGAGTGTCGTCGGCAAGTCTTTATTCTCTACTGTCCCGCGTCCGATTTTAAGCGACCCGTCGGCGTATTTCATCGGCTATTCGACAACGGTTGACATGCGTCAATGCGATCGGCTGTGCAAGAATCAAAAATGGCCCATGGAGGCAGCCATGACAGAAAAATCCAGGGTACTCGTGATCAACGGATCATACCGCGACGACGGCATCACCGACCAGGCGGTAGCGATAGCGGTCGATGCGCTCGAGGAGCAGGGCGCGGAAGTCGAAGTTATCAACCTGCGGGAACACCCGATCGAGTTTTGCCACAACTGCCGCGAGTGCACGCTGCAACCCGGGACGGCGCCCGGGGTGTGCGTAATCGACGACGGCATGAACGCGCTGATCGGCAAGATCGAGGCTGCGCAGGCCTATATCCTGGCCGCGCCGACCAATTTTGCGTCGGTCACGGCGATTTTCAAGCGTTTCATGGAGCGGCTGATACCCTATGGCTACTGGCCCTGGGAACAGCCTGCTCCGAAGTTCCGTAAATCCGGCCTGCCGCAAAAAAAGGCGCTGCTCATTTCGTCGAGCGCCGCACCCGGTATCCTTGGCAGGTTTATGTATGATTCCAGCAAGCAACTCAAGATGACGGCGCAGACGATCGGTGCAAAACCGGTCGGCACGCTGTTTACCGGCCTGATCAGCAAGGAAAAACACCAGCGGCTGCCGCGCAAGACGGTCGACCGGGCCCGGGAACTGGCTGCCCGGCTGATTGCCGCGTAAAGTTCGCCAGGTGGCGAAACCCTTGCTGTCCTCACCGCGATGCCGATAAAACAGTCGCGTTAAACCGGGTTGTTCACCTTGCCCATTGGTAACCGGTTCGGAACAACCGTCGAAGGCCCGGTTTTCGGGCCCGCCGCATTTGTGGTTATCTGTTTCGCCACCACTTCGGGGTCGGCGCCGGCAATCCATTACGGTAAATTTTTCTGCGTAATGCTGAAATCGGCTTGAATGTGAACGTCGAAACTAGATAATGCGCACGCGCTCCGAGGCCGACTCAGGCAGTTGTGACGAAGGTCATAAAACTGGAGCGTAAATAGTTCATTTTTCAACGGAATTCCGCAACGAATCGGACTATAAGCAGTCCGAAACCGGGCGATCTTCGTAGTAATCGGCGCACCGGTAATTCGAAACGACGGGGGCGTCAACGGGTAGCGGAGACCTTGCCGTTTTGGCAAAACGTCCGCACGGGTCTGCTTCAGCGGTGGACATTGCAAACCAGGCATAGAGTATTGGAGTCGAAGAGAATGTTGCGCAAAATCGAGGGCAGGGTTCGGACCTACAGGCCGATCAACGTCCGCAACGTCCAGTTTGAAATTCAGGGTAGCAACAAGGTCATCGACCTCTACCTCGACCAGCCGTGGGTGCTCAGAGACGGCGACCAGGTCGTCGTTGCCGGCGAAGACGACGGCCGTTCCGGAAAGTTCAACGGCTACGCCTACCGCAACGACTCCAGGGAGGTATTCGGCAAGACCGATCCCGGTATACTCGATGGCTATCTTTACATCGTCATGGGCCTGCTTTTCTCCTGGGCGATTTTTCCGTTGTTCACGCACGTTCCGGCGGGGCTGCGACGGCTCGCGTTCGGTCGCAAAGTCGACCAGGCCGCGGCGATGCTGTGATACTGTCCCGGCCGGCGGCTACGCCGTTATACATCGGCCTCGAGGCGATTCTGAATCATCTTGCACAGCGCAGGCGCGAAGTCAGTCGAAGGCCAGGATAAGACCCAGGAAAGGCCCCTTGAAGTCCAGGTCGATAGCCGAATCATTCGAGTCATCCTGTTTCTCGCCGTAGCTGTATTCGAACCACCGGTAGCCGCCGTCAAGCTTTAGTTGCTTGATGATACGATAGTCCAGACTCAGTTCGATCTCGGTGATCCCGGAATTTTCGATACTCCAGCTACCCGCCAGTCCTAGTCCGAAATTCACCCGCTTCGATAACGCGTATACGGCGCCGATTTGCAGGTAAATCTCGGTGGTCGTGTCGCTGAGGCTATAGGTTGTTCCCGCATCCTGCAGCGTGAAATCAAGACTTGTCTGCGCAATACCGACATATCTTTGGACGCCTAGCTCACCGGGCGCTAGCTCGCCCGTCGTGTAGTCCTCGCCAAGCGCGATCGAAAAGTAGCTGACGTCGGCCGTGCCGCTGACTTCGCGCGGGCCGAATAGCGGCGTGTCGTTGATCCGTATCAGTTCGCCGTCCACCACGAACTGGCCGTACTCGCCGTTTGCCGTAGACCCTCGCAGCCTTATCCTCAGATGATCCTGGTCCGGCAGCGGTGCGGAGGTTTCGAAGTCGCTGAAATTAACGCTATCGTCGACGTCGATGTTGACCACGTTACAGCCGGTGGCGATCAGCGGAATGACAACGAGTGCAGACTTAGACCACTTCGAAATGGCAGCAATATCGGCGTGGCCTACCGCATTGAAAGGACACACGGGTCCGTTGCCGAGCATGCTCCTCTCCTGCCGCGATCGCTGTCGCGCCTGTTTGAGCAGGTGATTATTGTTGTGCACTGCATGATTGCCCGAAACTGCCGTGGGAGAAGGTGGAGCCAGGGGTGACATCGGCTATCTCGTGAAGGGCTACCTGCTGTCGACGAAGTCTTTCGCAGCGATAATGCGCCGAATATTACCGTTGTCAACGAATTAAAAGATCCTAAAGGTCCACGACCGTATTGTTTGCCGACCGCCGGTTCAGTCTCGATACCGGTTGTCGGGAATTCGGCGATCAATAGCTATTTTTTAATAGCTATTTTCTTGATATGTATTAGATAGAGGGATGCGCGGCTGCTTAAAAAAACCGCAACTTTTCGACATTACGGGAATTTCATGGATTCGATCGAGCTTCAGACATCATTCGATACCGACGAGTACATATTCAGGGAAGGCGACCCTGGAGACTGCGCCTACATCATCGAGTCAGGTATGGTCGAGATATCGCTCAACAAGGACGGACGCAAGCTCGTCGTGGCGACGCTCACCAAGGGAGACATACTCGGCGAGATGGCCATCATCGACCGGCTCGCACGCACGGCCTCGGCGCTCGCGATCGTCCCCACGGTGGTGACGGCGATTCCGCTCGACTACGTCAGTCAGAAAATCGAGGAGTCCGATCCGACGGTGCGCATGTTCCTGCGGCTTGCCATGGCGCGCTACCGGGATTTGAGCGCCCGGCTGGGTCAGGTATTCGAAGGTCTTTCCATGGGCCAGGCCGAAGTGGCGAGCGACGCCTACGCTTCCACCACCATGGAACTGAAGAGCGTGGTGTCGCAATTCGCGGAAATGCAGAAACGCATTGATGCCGCCGTCACGAAGCCCTCTTATGACTCTGGTGTTTCAATATTCGGTGAAAAAACGCTGCGAGATACGAAAATCCTGGTCACCGAAGAAAAGCTGCTGAAATCGGCGCTGAAAAAAAAGGAATTTCGTGTGCTATACCAGCCGATTATCGAATTGTCGAGCAACAGGATTGTCGGCGGCGAGGCGTTGGCGCGCTGGAAACACCCCTCTGGAGAACTGGTATTACCTTCTCGATTTATAGCCCGCGCCGAAAGCTGCGGCCTGATCGTAGACCTCGGGTACTGGATCGCGGAGGAAGCCTGCTCGTTTCAAAGTCGCCTCTGCAATGACTTCCAGCGGGATATATTTATTACCATCAACCTGTCGAGCAAGCAATTCGAGGATCAGTTCCTGGTCCCGAGCCTGGCCGACATCATGGACAGGACCGACGCCAGGCGCGAGCTGATCAAGTTCGAAATCACGGAGAGCCTGTTGATGGATAATCCGGAACTCGCGACGCAGATGTTGCACCAGCTGAAGGAGACCGGGGCAAAACTGGCAATAGACGATTTCGGCACGGGCTATTCGAGCTTCAGTTACCTGCACCGTTTTCCTTTCGACACCCTGAAAATCGACCGCGTATTCGTCAGCGCGATGTCACGCAGCGAGAAGAGCAACCAGATCGTCAAGTCGCTGGTCAACCTGTCGCATGACCTGGGCATGGACGTGGTTGCCGAGGGGATCGAATCCGGGAAAGAGGCCGAGTTGATGCATAAATACAAAACCGGATTCGGCCAGGGATTTTATTTCTCGAAGCCGGTCACCGAAACGGAATTCGTCAAGCTGCTGCAGCGACCGAAAATCGAGCTTGCGGGTTAGCGGCAATATCCGCGTCTATGACCGTATAAGCGATACGGATATTCGTGGACAGTTTACTTATTTGGCAGATGCCCGCTTGCATCGGGTACATTGCCCCTGTTTTACTGCAGGAGCGATCGGTTCCTGCCATCTTTGACTTCATACTATAATCACAGCAGCGATTGCGGCTATCAAAGCGACGCCCGCAGGTAGCGCATCAATATCGAATCAAGAATATCGCCATGCCGGAGAGCAAACCTGTTTTGTACGACCGAGTGAAGAAATATGGATTCCAGGCAGAAGATAGAAAAACAGCGCCGGGCCTGTGTCCCGCATGATTAACGCCAACTCGAATACATCGAGGTAGGGCCGCATGGATTCCTACGATATTCTCGGAATCTCGAGAACCGCAACCCCGGAAGAAATCAAGAAGGCCTACCGCCGGGAAGCGATGAAGTGGCACCCGGACAGGTGCAACAATTCAGCGCAAGCGAAGGAGCGCTTCCACCGCGCCGCGGAAGCCTACAGAATTCTCTCCGCAGGCGCTCCGAGGGGTGGCAGCGGCGGTTTCGAGACAGGACCATCCGCCGAGCAGTGGCACGGATTCGCGGAATCCGAACCGCCCGACCGCGACGCGGGCGCGCGTGACGCGCAGGACGAATCGACGGACAATTTTGCCGACTCGGTGTTCTGGGAGGTGATGCTCGATTACGCGATCAAACTGGCGCAAACCGGTCTCGGTGAACACGAGATAGCGATCGATATTTCCAGAAACGGTTGCCCGCAGCGGTTGGCGGCGGCTATCGCGGACAAGGCGTTCAATATTCACGCGCATTACGCCTCGCCGGCGGGTGGGAAGCGAAAGCAGGGGGCGGATAAATCGACCTTCAAGGAAGAGAGGCTCGAAACCGATTTACTGAGGGCCTTCCTCGGTCAGCGCAATTTATTCTGGAGCCCGAGAGACACGATCGAGTACTACCTCGTGGCGTTCGGTGAATTCCGGCATGCCTCGAAAACGAATCCCCTGTCGTGGATTAACCTGAACCGGCGGCTGATGCGTATTCTTAATTTCTCGTTCATTCTGTTTGTCGTGATTGCCGTGACGATCCATTTTTACCCGGGACCGTCAAAATATAAACTGCTGCCCGATGTCGCCTTGCTGCAGGTGCCGCTCGGCGTGCTCGCGCTGATGTTTGCTTGGACGATTTACTGCAAGC
>JAOTUD010000636.1 GCA_029864065.1 Gammaproteobacteria bacterium
AGCGCAGATTCGCCAGCTCGCTGGTATGCGTGGCTTGATGGCCAAGCCGGACGGGTCGATCATCGAAACGCCGATTACGGCAAACTTCCGCGAAGGCCTCGATGTACTGCAGTACTTTATCTCGACCCACGGTGCTCGAAAAGGCCTGGCCGATACGGCACTGAAAACGGCGAACTCCGGTTATTTGACCCGCCGTCTGGTCGACGTCGCTCAGGACCTGGTTGTGACCGAAGTCGATTGTGAGACCCGCAACGGCGTGGCGATGGCACCGCTAGTTGAAGGCGGCGACATTGTCGAGCCTCTTACAGAGCGCGTACTGGGCCGGGTTTTGGCCGAGCCGGTACTGATCACAGGTACAGACAGGGTCGCCTTCGACGCCGGCACGATGCTCGACGAGGCGACGGTACAACGCATCGAAGAGCTGCAGATCGACCATGTAGTCGTGCGCTCGCCTATTACCTGCGCAGTCAGGTACGGGGTTTGCTCGCAATGCTATGGGCGCGACCTCGCTCGCGGCGATCGTATTAATATTGGTGAGGCGGTCGGCGTCATCGCCGCGCAATCGATCGGTGAGCCGGGCACCCAGCTGACCATGCGCACCTTCCATATTGGTGGTGCTGCGTCGCGTTCTGCCGCGATCAACAATATTGAAATCAAGTCGAAAGGCGTAGCCAAGCTCGTTAACATCAAGACGGTTGCTCACCATAAGGGTTACCTCGTTGCCGTGTCTCGTTCCGGCGAAATCTCGGTGGTTAACGAAATGGGCCGTGAACGTGAGCGCTACAAAGTACCTTACGGCGCGACGATTACGATTCAGGATGGGGCCGACGTCAAGCAGGGGCAGGTTGTTGCAAACTGGGATCCGCACACTCACCCGGTTGTGACTGAGGTCGAGGGTAAGGTCAAGTTCGAGGATTTCATTGACGGCATCACCGTTGCCGAACAGGTTGACGAATTCACGGGTCTCACCAGCATCGTCGTTCTTGATCCGAAGAGCCGCGGCGGGTCGGGCAAGGATCTGCGCCCGGTTGCGAAACTGATTGACGATGATGGTGCTGATATCTGCTTCGCGAACACCGAAATCCCGGCCGTCTACGCGTTGCCGGTCGGTGCAATTATCTCCATGGGAGATGGCGCCAGCGTGTCCGTCGGTGACGTCATTGCACGTATTCCGCAAGCGTCTTCCAAGACTCGCGACATCACAGGTGGTCTGCCGCGCGTTGCTGACTTGTTCGAAGCGCGCAAGCCGAAAGATCCTGCGATTATGGCAGAGCATACCGGTACGGTTAGCTTTGGTAAGGAAACCAAGGGCAAGCGCCGTCTCGTTATTACCGAGGAAAACGGCGAGAGCCATGAGGAGCTCATTCCGAAGTGGCGTCACCTCAATGTGTTCGAAGGTGAACAGGTCGTGCGTGGCGAGACGATCGCTGACGGCGAGCCTAACCCTCATGACATCCTGCGGCTGCAGGGCGTTGAGAACCTTGCTGATTACCTGGTTCGCGAAATCCAGGATGTTTACCGTCTCCAGGGCGTAAAGATCAACGACAAGCACATCGAGGTGATCATTCGCCAGATGCTGCGCAAGGTCATCATCGCAACGCCGGGCGACAGCAACTACCTGCGCGGCGAGCAGGTCGACAAAGCGCGTTTCTTCGAAGAGGCGGAACAACTCGTAGCCCAAGCCAAAGAGCCACTGACTTCAGACCCGGTTCTCCTGGGTATCACGAAAGCATCGCTTGCCACCGAGTCGTTTATCTCGGCGGCGTCGTTCCAGGAAACGACGCGCGTATTGACCGAAGCGTCGGTTCGCGGCCTTCGTGATGAGCTGCGCGGCCTCAAAGAGAACGTCATTGTCGGCCGACTGATCCCGGCAGGCACAGGCTTCGCGCATCATGCCGAGCGCCGGCGAACGCGGGAGCAGGACCTGGCGGATCAGCTGCGCGAACTCGAAGACTCGCAGCTGGCTGAAAAGGCGGCGGCCGAAGCCGCCGACGAAGCGGAGGCGGCTGCGGAAGCGCTGGCCGATGCCGAAGCGCCTTCGGAGGGTGATGAAGAAAGCAGCGCGGCATAGCGGGCCGGCGGTTTCAGGAGCCTGTGAGCTTGCCTTTGAAAACAAGGGCTTAGCGGTTCCCCGGGGCGGTCAGTGATGGTTGCTTGACACTGACTTCCCGGCATCACTAAAATGCCCGGCCTTAACCCCGGGGCTCGTCGACAGACGAGCCCCGAAATGCTTTAAGGCTCTACCCGCGGGTGGGCCCTGATATTTCCCGGCCTCTGGACGCAAGATGTCCGGTGGTTGGGTGCGCGCGTTTTTTTGAAACGTACAGATTTTTGACCC
>JAOTUD010000637.1 GCA_029864065.1 Gammaproteobacteria bacterium
CGATGTCGCGGCGATCAAGCAGATCTGGAATCACCTGGTCCCGACCTGGGACGACCGCACCTTTTACGGTTTTATCGCCAACTCGAAAGCCTTCGGCCGCCATTCGTTCAGGCACCTCGAAGCCTTCGGCCAGGTAGGCTTCGGCACCGGTGGCTGGGATACCGATTTTCCCAATTCGATGCTCGAAATTCTGCGCGTGGTCTACACCAATTGCGACGATAACCAGTATTTCGTCGTCGGCGGGGTCGAACAGGTGCCGCGCCGCATGTGGCAGGACCAGCCGGAAAAGCTCGCGCACTGGCCCGCCGGGACCTCGCTCGAAAAGTTGCACCATGCGGCGCCACGCCCGGCTGCCGCGAAGATCGAGCGCGCGTCCGACGACCGCATTCGCATCACCGACATCTGGGGTGACCAGCGCGAGTACCGCGCCGTACTCGTGACCTGCCAGAGCTGGTTGCTGACCACTAATATCAGCTGCGATGAATCGTTGTTTTCGCAAAAACTGTGGATGGCGCTGGACCGGACGCGGTACATGCAGTCGGCGAAGACCTTCGTCATGGTCGACCGCCCGTTCTGGAAGGACAAGGACCCGAACAGCGGGCGTGACGTCATGAGCATGACGCTCACCGATCGCCTGACCCGCGGCACCTACCTGTTCGACCTCGGCGACGACAAGCCCGGCGTGATCTGCCTGTCGTATTCGTGGATGAGCGACGCGCTCAAGATGCTGCCGCTGCCGGTAGAGAAACGTGTCAGGCTGGCGCTGGATGCGTTGCAGAAAATATACCCGGATCTCGATATCAGGCGGCATATCATCGGCGACCCGATTACCGTTTCCTGGGAGGACGATCCGAACTTCCTCGGCGCTTTCAAGGGCGCCCTGCCGGGGCATTATCGCTATAACCGCCGCATGTATTGCCACTTCATGCAGCGCGACCTGCCGGCGGCGCAACGCGGGATATTCATGGCGGGTGACGATATCGGCTGGATCCCGGGCTGGGTCGAAGGCGCGGTGCAGACCTCGCTCAACGCGGTGTGGGGCATCGTCGATCATTTCGGTGGCTCGAGCCATGCGGACAACCCGGGCCCCGGCGACCGCTTCGACGAACTCGCGCCGCTGGAACTCCCCGACTAGCGCAGCGTTATTTCGTAGCCGCGAATCCGTTCGCGGACAAGCCGCGAGATCAGTTTCCCAGATCGAGGGAGAGTAATTTCTCGCGGAGTCGCGCAGGACGCCGGGAGCGCAGGGAAAGGCATTAGTGGATTCAATCCGCGGAAAACTGCACTGATTTCAGGACTTTCCAAAGCCGCAAGAGCGGGGAACACGCTTTACCAGGGTCGATCGATCTGATCTGATTTTCAATCTCCCCGCGGTCTCTTCGTTCCCTGCACCTCTGCGAGATATAGATTGCTACGTCCGGGATTAGCGTCGCCGGCGACGGCGCGCGCTGCCGCGGGTTTGCACCTGGTGCTGACCGCCCGCCTGCGCCTGCGCGCCGGCGCTGACGGCGCCGAGTTCGCGCTGTATGTCCTCGATGGACGGTACCGGCCCCGGCGCGGTGCTGTCGAGCGCCTTGCGCATCGCGGCGACATGCCCTGGCGAAGTGCCGCAGCAGCCGCCGACGATACGCGCGCCGGCGTCGCGCGCCATCACTGCATAACGCGCCATGATTTCCGGGGTGCCGTTGTAATGAATCTCGCCGCCGATGAATTCGGGGATGCCGCAATTCGCCTTGGCCACGAGTATGGGCTGGTTACCGTCCTGCGACTGACCCGCGGCGCGCATGTTCAGGATCGCCGCAACCACCTCGGACGCACCGATGCCGCAGTTGGTGCCGCAGGCGTGCACGCCGAGGCGCTGGTGCAAATCCATCATATCCACGGCGCCGACCCCCATCATGGTGCGGCCGTTGGTGTCGAAGCTCATCGTGAATACGATCGGCAGACTGGTCTGCCGCGCGCCGCGGACCGCCAGTTCGACTTCTTCCTGCGACGACATGGTTTCGATCCAGATGACGTCGGCGCCGCCCTGTTCCAGCGCCAGCGCCTGCTCGGCAAACGCGGCAACTGCTTGCTCGGGTTCCAGCGTACCGAGCGGCGCCAGGATTTCGCCGCTGGGACCGATCGATCCCGCCACGACCACGTTGCGACCGCAGTTGTCGACGACCTCGCGCAGGATCGAAGCCGCGGCGACGTTCAGCTCGGTAACGCGGTCGGCGGCCTTGTGCAGCTTCAGGCGATAACGCGTGCCGCCGAAGCTGTTGCTCAGGATCAGGTCGGAGCCGGCATCGACGAACGACTGGTAGTGTCTGGCAACCCGCTCGGGATAGTCAGCA
>JAOTUD010000638.1 GCA_029864065.1 Gammaproteobacteria bacterium
ATTGACCATTACGGAACTCGAGTCGACACGGCGCAGAAACTCGCGTACATGGCTGTAATCCTCGCTGACGATGGCGTCGGTATGCTGCGAACCGTAGTGATTTATATGCTCGATCGCCTGCTCGAGCCCGTCGACAATCCGCATCGACAGGATCGGTGCGAGGTACTCGGTATACCAGTCATCCTCGCTGGCCGGGCCGATACGGGCGTCGTCGAATGCACGACTGCGCTCGCAGCCGCGCAGTTCCACGCCGCGCGCGCACATCAGCTCGATGATTTCAGGCATCACCCGCGGCGCAATTCCGGCGCCAACCAGCAGGCTTTCCATCGCGTTGCATACACCGTAGCGCCGCGTCTTGGCGTTAACGGCAATATCCAGCGCCTTTTGCCGATCGGCGTGATCGTCGATATAGACATGACAGACGCCGTCGAGATGCTTGATCACCGGAATCAGCGAGTCATTGCTGATACGTTCGATCAGCGACTTGCCGCCGCGTGGAATAATCACGTCGATCGATTCATGCATCCTGAGCATTTGCGCGACCGCCTCGCGATCGGCGGTGTTGACAACCTGCACCGCGCCCGCGGTCAGCCCGGCCTGCTGCAAACCTTGCTGTATACACTGGTATATGGCCTGATTCGAATGCAACGCCTCCTTGCCGCCGCGTAAAATGCTGGCATTGCCCGACTTCAGGCACAGCGCGGCGGCGTCGACGGTCACGTTCGGCCGCGACTCGTAAATGATGCCGATAACGCCCAGCGGCACGCGCATTTTGCCAACCTGTATCCCGGAGGGGCGGTAGCGGAGGTCGCTGATTTCACCGACCGGGTCGGGCAGGTTCGCCACCTGGCGCAAGCCTTCGATCATCGCATCGATGCGCACCTGGTCGAGCTCGAGGCGCTCGAGCAGCGCGGGGCTCAATCGATCCTGCTGCGCCGCGTCCAGGTCGGTACGGTTTTCCTGCAGGACAAAATCGCGCCGCTGGTCCAGCACCGCGGCGATTTGCAGCAAGGCCGCGTTCTTGTGCTTCGGTTCGGTGTGCGCAAGCTCGGACGCGGACGCGCGCGCGGCCTGTCCGAGTCCGGACATATACGCGCCGAGTTCGGAGTTAATTTCCTGGGGTGCTGCCACGCTCATGCCTGTTACCATTTTCACCGCTAAAACCCGCGACCAGAGATTTTATTTCAAACCAGTCCTGTTCCGGAAAATCACTGTCCTGTTGCCCTTTACCGAGGCGGTCTAATGTAGCACAGCTTTGCAGCAAACGCTCAATCTCGGTCGCCGCCAGTCTCGACAGCGCCGCCTGAAACAGGCGCTGCTTGTTGCGCCAGATGCGTAGCTGCTGCCAGGTGCGATCGTTCAGCGACCCGCTGCGCTGTGCCTGTTTCAACTGATCGAGCTGCTCTAGCGAGTTCTGCAATGCCCAGCGCAGCTGGGCGGTCGCATAGCCTTCCGCCTGCAGGCTCTTGAGGATCTTGAGCGCGCGCGCCGTATTGCCCGCGAGGCAGGCGTCGACGAGCAGGAAATGGCTGTATCGCGCCGACTGCGCAACCGAGTCTTCGAGCGTGGCGAAATCGATTTCACCCTGGTCCGTGAATCGTATCGATAATTTCTCGAGCTCCTGATCGGCCGCCAGCAGGTTACCCTCGGTGCGCTCGGCCAGAAACTGGGCGGATTGAGCATCGATAACCAGGCCCTTGGAGCGCGCCCGTCGCAGCAGCCAGTCGACGAGTTGATTGTCGTAAACCGGTTCCAGCTCGACGACTTCTCCGGCAGCCAGAACCGCCTTGAACCAGCTGGCGTTACGGGATTGCCGGTCCAGCGACGGCAGTACGAACAGATAAACGTCATCGGCTTGCGCTTTTGCGCACAGGCTCTGGATGACCCTGCTGCCCTGCGGGCCGGGTTTTCCGTTCGGAATCGTGATAATCCGGCACTTTTTATTCGCAAACAGCGACATCATGTCGCCCTCCTCGAGTAATTCCTGCCAGTCGAGACCCGCATCGCTTTGCAGGTTCTTGATGTCCTCGAAGCCCGCTTCCCGTAACGCCTGCCTGGCCTCGTCCAGCCAGTCGCGCAACAGCAGGGGTTCGCTACTGGCGAGCAGGTAGACCGGTTTGATTTGCGCGGTGATTTGTGATCCTTGCATGGCGCGCAATGCTACCACACAACGGTGCTGGATTACGCCGTCGGCATCGCGGCCGCAACCCTGTTGCCTGCCGCCCCGAGTGTCGACGAGCGAGCGCCAGCCGAACGCCGAGGCAACGCCAACGGGCCCGGCAAGACTCGGCCCGGAGCCAGCGAAGGCGACAACATCGCCACAAATTCGTGT
>JAOTUD010000639.1 GCA_029864065.1 Gammaproteobacteria bacterium
CCCGCTGATGTTGACCGTGCTGCCGCTGCTAGAGTACGCGGACGAAGCTCTGCAGCTCGGGTTGAGCGTGGTCAACCGGGATTTGCGCGCTCGGCTGGAGACGGCGACCAGATCGAAGCAATAAATAATAGTTTCAATTTGAAACCATATATTGCTGGCGATGCCAGTTTATTATACTGTTAGACATTGCTTATCTAATCTCCTGATGCTCGACTGATTCCGATGAATATACTGATTCTGCTGGCTGCTCTGCTCGCGCTTTTTTACACCATCGCACGGCAGCGGGCGCCGCTGCGCACGGTGTCCTTCGTCACCGCGTTGTTCCTCGCTTTTTTCACGCTCGCAGGGGGGTTCAGCCTGTTCTGGGGTCTGGTTGTCTGGTCCGCCTACCTGCTGCCGGCAGTGCTGCTGGGAGTGCCGC
This sequence comes from Gammaproteobacteria bacterium, assembly GCA_029864065.1. Taxonomy (GTDB): domain Bacteria; phylum Pseudomonadota; class Gammaproteobacteria. Next base: position 422 of record JAOTUD010000639.1, read on the forward strand.
GGATACGCCAGCAATGGATTTCGAGGCCTCTGCTCAAACGTATTCGCAAGGTATTGCCACCGATGTCGGAAACCGAGCGCGACGCGATCGAGGCCGGCAGCGTCTGGTGGGAGGCGGAATTGTTTCGCGGGAATCCGAACTGGAACCTGCTGCGGGGCTATCGCCTGCCCGAATTGAGCGCCGAAGAGCAGGCCTTCATGGACGGCCCGGTGGAGCAGCTGTGCGCGATGCTCGACGACTGGGACATCACCCACAACCGCATGGATTTGCCGCCGGAGGTGTGGGCGTTTATGAAGCAGCACCGGTTCTTCGGCATGATCATCCCGAAGCGTTACGGCGGGCTGGAGTTCAGCGCGCACGGGCACTCCAGTGTCGTCACCAAGATAGCGGCCCGCAGTATTTCGGCCGGGGTTACGGTCATGGTGCCAAACTCGCTCGGTCCGGCAGAGCTGCTGCTGCATTACGGCAGCGAAGCGCAAAAAGACCATTACCTGCCGCGGCTCGCAAGCGGCCAGGAAATCCCCTGTTTCGCGCTGACCGGCACCTTTGCCGGGTCCGACGCGGGCGCGATCCCCGATACCGGAGTAGTCTGCAGGGCGGAGCACCAGGGGGAACAGGTGCTGGGTTTGCGGCTGAACTGGGAAAAGCGCTATATCACGCTCGGGCCGGTAGCGACGGTGCTGGGTCTCGCGTTCAAGGTTTTCGATCCCGACGGTTTGCTCGGCGGCGACGAGGAACTTGGTATTACCTGCGCGCTGATTCCCGCTGCTACGCCCGGCATAAAAATCGGCAACCGGCATTTCCCGCTGAATGCCGCGTTTCAGAACGGCCCTAACAGCGGCAAGGACGTTTTCATTCCGATGGATTACGTCATCGGCGGGCAGCAGAATATCGGCAAGGGCTGGCGCATGCTGGTTGAATCATTGTCGGTCGGTCGCGGCATATCGTTGCCCGCGGTCGGCGTCGCGGCCGGCAAGGCAAGCGCGCGCGCTACCGGCGCCTACGCGCGCGTGCGCAAGCAGTTCGATACCTCGATCGGTAAGTTCGAGGGGGTCGAGGAGGCCCTGGCGCGTATCGGGGGGCTTACCTACATGATGGAAGCGGGTCGCATGCTGACGCTGAGCGGGCTCGATAGCGGCGAAAAGCCTTCGATAATCACCGCGATCCTGAAGTGCTACAACACCGAGCAGATGCGCCAGGTCGTCAATGACGCGATGGACATCCACGGGGGAAGGGGAATCTGCATGGGGCCGTCGAACTATATCGCGCGCCCCTATCAAACGCTGCCGGTCGGGATAACCGTCGAGGGAGCGAATATCCTGACGCGCAGCATGATTATTTTTGGCCAGGGCGCGATACGCTGCCATCCTTACCTCGTTGCCGAAATGGAGGCGGCGACGCAGTCCGACAGCGCTGGCGCGGAGAACGCTTTCGACCGGGCATTGCGAGGTCACGCCGAATATTTTCTGGCCAATTTCTGCCGCGCGTTCATTTTTGGAATCAGCGGCAGCCATCTGGCGCCGGCGCCATTTCCCGGGCGTATCGGCAGCTATTACAAGCGACTCGGCCAGATGAGCGCCGCCTTCGCGGTGACCTCCGACCTCGTGCTGATGATCCTGGGCGGCTCGTTCAAGCGCAAGGAAAAGCTGTCGGGCCGTTTTGCCGATGCATTGTCATACATGTTTTATGCCTCCGCGGTGTTGAAAAAATTCGACGCGGACGGACAGCCGAGGAGTGACTTGCCGCTGGTGGAATGGTCGGCGAAGCACTGCCTCTACCAGATACAAATGGCGCTCGATGAAATCCTGCGCAATTTCCCGATCAAGTGGCTCGGAGTACTGGTGCGGCACACGATATTCCCGTTGGGCCTCAGTTTGCGGCAACCCAATGACTGGCTCT
>JAOTUD010000064.1 GCA_029864065.1 Gammaproteobacteria bacterium
TCGAGCCGAGCCCGACCTCGCAGATGATGCAGCGCGTGGTGGAAATCGCGCACGGACTGCCGTTGTTCGCCGCGATCGATATTCATAACAACACCGGCAGGAATCCGCACTATGCCTGCATCACCGATCCCACCCCGCAAAATCAGAACCTCGCGGCCAGGTTCAACCGCGTCGGCATGGTGTTCAATCACAGGGGCGTCTGCACCATGGCTTTTAACGGGATATGCCCCGCGGCGACGATCGAGTGTGGATTACCCGGGGATGCGGACGGCATCAGGCACGCCTGCCGTTTTATCGAGGACCTGCTCACCGTCGACGAGTTGCCGCACAAGCTGCCCACCCGGCACGCGCTGCACCTGGTCGAATCCCACCTGACCCTGAATATCCCCGAAAACGTCAGTTTCGAATTCGACCCGGGCGCCGATGTCGACCTGCGTTTCGAGCCGGATTTCGAGGATCGCAACTTCACGCTGTTCGATCCGCAGCAGGTTTTCGGCTACACCCGGATCGAGCGCCCGCTGTCGATCACCGACACCGACGGCCACGACGTCACCGACGACATCATGCGCGTCGAGCAGGGCAAAATATACCTCAACAACACCTTGATGCCGGCGATGATCACGCGCGACAAGCTGGTGGTACGCCAGGACTGCCTGTGCCACCTGCTGCAGGACTACATCCACCACGAGGCCGAGCTGTAGGGGTTCCTGTTCGCGCCGCGCTGCGACACATCCGTAATCCTGTGACCGCCTGGGCGTCGCAAGATCCCCGCCCCGGGCCGAGGGGACCTTGCGCGGGGATGACTACCGTAAATGACTTCATGCCGGCCTGGTTGCTCCTGCCTGCGTCAACTTACCTATCCGAGATGTTTCCTTTATATGACGGGACCGCGAGGACGTCGGAGTTGCCCCCTTCGAAAGCGTCATGCCGGCGCCTACACGGCTTTAGGCCCTGTGGGTCCCGCTCGCGTCGGCATCCATATGGATTGAACGCAACGCCTAGCTCAGTTCGCCGCGCGCGGGGTAATCCTTCTCCAGCGCAAACTTGAGCCCGCCGATAATTTCACGGAAATGCGGGCGCGCGAACGGCATGGTGCTGATCTGCGACCAGTAGAGCGTATTGTCCGGCCGCACGATGAAAATGCCGGGTTCGTTGAACTCGGCGGGTTCCTCGATGCCGATCGAGGTCATGCCGCGGCTCGCGGACCGGTGCAGGCCCCAGTCGCGGCACTGCTCGACGCTAACGCCGTAACCCAGGTTCAGATTGCTCAGTTCCCAGTCCTTCCTGGCCTGTTCGGCGCGTTCCTGCGTATCGGTGCTCAACGCCAGCACCGAAACCCCTATCTCGGAAAAATCGCCGACCATGCGATCGAGTTCGCCGATGTACTTGGTGCAAATCGGGCAATGCAGGCCGCGGTAAAAAACGACCATGGTGAAATTTTCGGATTTCTGGTCGGCGAGCGACCAGGGACCGTCCAGCGTCTCGACTTCGAGTGCCGGAACTGCTTCGCGAGGTTTTAATACGTTCACAGAGTGCTCCTGTCATTATTTTTGCAGAAGGCGCAAGATAACCAAAAAAGGGACTAGCCGCATGCATAAATCAGAAAAAACCCGGTTTTGCTTTGTTGATACGCATCAATACGCCTGCACCAGCACGGTGATAGTGTCAACAAAGCTGAAAACCTTGGATAAATGGGATGACGGATAAAGAATCTGCACGCCTGATCGAGCTGGATACCGGCGAATCCATCTGGGAGAGCTTTTTCACCGTGTTTCCGCTGGTCATCGTCGGTACCCGCGAGGCCGACGGCAGCGACGATCTCGCGCCCAAGCACCTGGCGATGCCGATGAGCTGGAAAAATCATTTCGGGTTCGTCTGCACGCCGCGCCACGCCACTTACCAGAATATCCGGCGCGAGCGGCAGTTCGCGGTGACCTACATGCGCCCGTCGCAGACGGTGCTGGCGAGCCTCGCGGCCACCCCCCGCTGCGATGACGGCAGCAAACCTATCATCGAGGCCCTGCCGACCTTTGCGGCCGAATCGGTCGATGCCGCCTTCGTGCAGGATGGCTACCTGTTCCTCGAGTGCGAACTCGAGCAGATCGTCGACGGTCTCGGCGACAACTCGCTGATCATCGGCCGCATCGTCGCCGCGCGCGTCGCCGAGGACGCGCTGCGCACCTCCGACCGCGACGACGAGGACCTGGTGTTCGAGTCGCCGCTGCTCGCCTACCTTTACCCGGGACGCTTTACCGAGATTACCAACTCCAACAAGTTACCTTTCCCGGCCGGCTTCAAAAGGTAGTTTGCATGAGCGATAACAGCGAAGTACTGAAGCATTTGCGTGCCGAACAGGAATCGATGACGTCGCTGCTCAGCGACCTGGTGTTGATGGAAACCCCGTCCACCGACCCCGCCAGCCAGGCGCAGATTCTCGACCGACTGAAACGGGAATTCGAGGAAATCGACTACCGCGTCAACCTGATTCCGGGACGCAATAGCGGCGGGCACGTCTACGCTGCGGCGAAATACCGCGCCAGGCGCCAGCCCGCGCAGCTGATGCTCGGGCATTGCGATACCGTGTGGCCTATCGGCACCCTGCAGTCCATGCCGCTGGTGCTGGAGGCAGGCATGCTGCGCGGACCCGGGGTCTACGACATGAAAGCCGGCCTGGTCGAAATCATCTACGCGTTACGGGCGATCGAATCGCTGGGCCTCAGGCCCAGCGTCGCCCCCCTGTGCCTGATCAACTCGGATGAAGAGATCGGCAGCCGCGAATCGACCCGTTACGTGCGTGCGCTGGCGCAGCGCGTCGACCGCTGCATCGTGCTCGAGCCGTCGCTCGGTCCGAGCGGCAAGATCAAGACCGCGCGCAAGGGGGTCGGCCGCTTCGAGGTGACCGTGCAGGGCAAGGCGGCGCATGCGGGGCTGGACCCCGGTGCCGGCGCCAGCGCAATCCTCGAACTGTCCCACGTCATCCAGAAATTGTTCAACCTGAATGACCCGCAACACGGCACCTCGGTCAATGTCGGCGTCATCGATGGCGGCATCCGGCCCAACATGGTGGCGCCGCAGAGCCGCGCGATCATCGACGTCAGGGTGCAGACCCAGGCCGATGCCGAACGCATCGAAAACGCGATTCATCGCCTCGAGGCCGAAACCCCGGGGGTATCGCTGACGATCGAAGGCTCGATCGGGCGCCCGCCGATGGAGCGTACCGAGAGCAACCAGCAACTCTGGCGAGTGGCGCAAAAACTGGCCGAAGACCTCGATCTCGAACTCGAGCAGGGCACCGCCGGCGGCGGCTCGGACGGGAACACCACGAGCCTGTACACCGCGACCATCGACGGCATGGGCGCGGTCGGCGACGGCGCCCATGCCAGCCACGAGTATATTGTTACCGATTCACTGCCGGTGCGCTGCGCGCTGCTGACACTGCTACTGCTGGCGCCGCCGCTCAATTCCTGAACCGATATCAAGGAGCCGAATCATGATTCGTCCATTCCTGACATCCGTTACGCGAATTTCCGATTTGGCGCCCGACAACTTCACGACCAGGCCGCTGGCGCGCGAACACTGGGCTACCGGCGACTACGTGGTCGGCAGGGTGCTCGACACGCGTGGCCACCTGAAAGCGCTGGAGCTGTCTGGCGGGCGTATGATTGAAGTCATGGAGGACGACCTGGTGGTGGGCGCATTCGGCACCCGGGCCGCCACGCTCGAAGCCGTCGGCAGCTGGCGCTCGATCGATGACTCAGGCGAATTCAACGCGCTGACCGGGGCGGGTTTATTCGGCAAGGCCACATCCCTGTCCCCGTTTCTCGGGTTACCGATGCTTCTGCGGTACCAGGGGCATGTCATGCATAACGATGAAAAACTAACCATGCGCGGCTGCCTCGACGACATCGAGACCACCCGCCTCGAAGCGCCCATCGTCCTGATCGTCGGCACCTCGATGTCGGCCGGTAAAACCACGGCCGGGCGCGTCATCGTGCACCTGCTCTCGCAAATGGGGTTGAATGTGGTCGGCGCCAAGCTGACCGGAGCCGCGCGCTATCGGGATATGCTGAGTTTCTCCGACGCCGGCGCCAGCGCGATTTTCGATTTCGTCGACGCCGGGCTGCCGTCTACGGCCGTCGACGAGGATACCTACCGGGAGGTCCTGCCATACCTGTTATCGCGGATTGCCCAGGCGAGTCCCGATGTCGTGGTGGCCGAGGCCGGCGCCTCGCCGCTGGAGCCCTATAACGGCGCCATCGCCAAGGAAATGATCCGCGACAACGTCAAGTTCAAGCTGCTGTGCGCGCAGGATCCCTACGCGGTGGTCGGCGTGCAGCATGCATTCCAGCGGTCTCCGGACCTGGTCGCGGGCGGCGCCGCGAACACCGAGGCCGCGATTGCGCTGGTGCACAAGTTATCGGGGCTGCCGGCGCTCAACCTGATGGATCCGTCGAGTCATGGCGAACTCGCGGATATGCTGCGCAAGGCGCTGCGTCTCTAGCTCCGACGGCCGGGAGCCACGGGTCAAAATCCGGCTATCAGTTTATTGCCGGTTTCAATACACTATCGAGCCTGAAAATAAGGGCTAAGCGGGAACCGTTTGAATTCGCAGATCCATATCGCCGTGATTGGCGCCGGAATCGTTGGCTGCAGCTGCGCTCTGTGGCTGCAGAAAAAAGGTTTCAGGGTCACCCTGATAGACCCCGACGAACCGGGTGCGGGAACCTCGTCCGGTAACGCGGGTACCATCGCCGATTACGGCTGCATCCCGGTCAATAGCCCGGATCTCTTGTGGCGCCTGCCGGCGCTGCTGTTTTCCCGCGACAGTCCGTTGAGCCTGAATCCCGGATACGTTTTGTCGCATCCGGGGTGGATGCTCGAGTTCCTGCTCAATTGCCGGCGGCGCAAGGTCGATCGAATTATCCGGCTGCTCGGCAGGCTGCTGGCGCAGACCTATGAAGGTCTCGACCCGCTGCTCGACATGGCGGGCGCGCGCGATCTGCTGGCGCAGCGAGGCTTCATGCACGTCTACGTCGACCAGCGGGAATTCGACGTCGCGAAACCGGCGAACCAGATGCGGCGCCAACAGGGCAGCAAATTTGTCGAGCTCGACCAGGCCGATATCCGGGACCTCGAACCGAACCTGAAAATCCCTTACCGGCGCGGCCTGCTTTTCGACAGCGTCAGCCACGTGCTCGACCCGCGGGCGCTGTGCCAGCGCTACGTCGACTGCCTGCTGCGTAACCAGGGGCAGCTGCTGCGCCAGCGCGCGCTCGAGGTCGTGCATGAAACGGGCTCGGTGCAGGTTCGACTGGATAACGGCGAAACCCTGGACGCCACACGCGTTGTCATTGCCGCCGGAGCGTTTTCGAAAAATATCAAGGGCATTCCCACGCAACTGCTGAAGCTTGACACCGAGCGCGGCTATCACGTGCAGTTCAGCAACATGCAACACCTGTTGACGCGCCCGGTGAGCTGGCATCACGCGGGCTTTTACGCCACGCCGATGAACCAGGGCCTGCGTTTCGCCGGAACGGTCGAGATCGCGGGCTACCATAACGAGCTGAATCCCCGGGTTATCGGCTACCTGACGCGCAAGGCGCACGAAATGCTGGAGCTGCCGGATAAACCCGACCAGGAATGGCTCGGCTTTCGCCCCTCCTGCCCCGATGCGCTGCCGGTTATCGGCTTCAGCACCGTGTCGGAATATATCCTGTATGCCTTCGGCCACCAGCATCTGGGCCTGACGCTGGCCGGTATCACCGGCAAACTTATCGCCGAACTGGCAAACGGCGAAGAACCAAGCCACAATATAACTCCGTTCAGCCCGAGAAGATTCCTATAGCCATGCGATTTGACGATCAAAGCGTAGTCATCACCGGGGGCGTCGGCGGCATCGGCCAGGCCCTGGTCGAGCTGTTCGCCAGCGAGGGCGCCAATGTCCTGTTTTCCGACCGCAGCGAGGAAGACTGCGCCGACTTCAGCGAGGGCCTGAAACGCAAGGGTCTCGACACCCATTTCCTGGCCGGCGATTTGCGGCAGAAGACTTATTGCGAAGCGCTGATCGCCGAGGCGGTAACCACTTACGGCGGGATCGACATCCTGATCAACAACGCCGGCATCATCCCGCGCGGTAATATCCTCGAGACCAACGACGACATGTGGTTCAGCGCGCTGGACGTCAACCTGACGGCGGTGTTCTACCTGTGCCGCGCAGCGATTCCGCACATGCAGGCCGCCGGCGGCGGCGCGATCGTGAACACGTCGTCGGTCTGGGGAATTTACCCCGGCCCCGGTCACGTGGCCTATTGCACCAGCAAGGCCGCGGTGGCCGCGCTGACCAGAAATCTGGGCCGGGACCATGCGCCGGACGGTATTCGCGTCAACGCGGTTTGCCCGAACGAGGTCAATACGCCGATGCTGCGCAGCGGCTTTATCCGCCGCGGCATCGATCCCGACAACGCGATCGAGGAACTCGGCAAGACCGTGCCGTTGGGCCATGTCGCCGAGCCGGACGAAATCGCCGACGTGATCGCGTTCCTGGCGTCTTACGAAGCGCGTTACATCTGCGGAGAAACGATCGAAGTCACCGGCGCCAAGCCGGTTTACGGCTAGCCGATGAGCGCGCTCTCCGGCAGGGTGGCCGTCGTTACCGGCGGCGGCCAGGGTATCGGTCTCGGCATCAGCCTGGCATTGCGCGCGGCGGGCGCCGAAATTTTGGTCGCGCAGCGCAGCCCACTGCCGCAGGAGCTCGCGCAGGCGCGCTGGATCGAAGCGGATCTGGCGCAGGCGCAAAACCACGCCGCCATCGCGGAGGCCGCCCTCCGGCATTTCGGGCGCGTCGACATATTGGTCAACAACGCCGGCATCATGTTCGAAAAGGCCCTCGACGACATGGATTACGACGACTGGAACCGGATGCTCGCGGTCAACCTGACCGCCCCGGTATTCCTCAGCAAGCATTTATTGCCGCTAATGCGCGCCGGACAGGGCGCCAGTATTATCAATATCGGTTCGATAGAAGGTCTCGCGGCAAATCCCGCTCACGCCGCCTACTGCGCGACCAAGGGCGGCATTCACGCGCTCACCAGGGCGATGGCGGTCGATCTCGGCAACGACGGCATTCGCGTCAACGCGATCGCGCCCGGCTGGATTCGCACGGACCTGAGCAATGATTACATCAACGCCCAGCCGGATGCCGAGAGCGCCTGGCAGGGTCTTTTTAAAATGCATCCGCTGGGACGCATCGGCGAACCCGAGGATGTCGGCAAGCTCGCGGTTTTCCTCGGCGGCGACGACGCGGCATTTATTACCGGGCAGGTAATCGTTATCGACGGCGGGCGCACCAGTAAGCTGCCGCTGCCGTTCTGATCGCGGACCCGGGCTCGCGGTTTGCGCAGATTCACAATTTTCGCAGCAGTCACTTTGCGAAGAATGTGGGATAAGATATTTTCATCATCACGCACTGACAGGTAAATATGAAAAATTCCGGGGTTGAAAAATTAATGCAGGGCTACCGGCGCTACCGCGACGGGGACTACGAGCAAAGCCGCGCGCTGATCGAGAGCCTCGTTTCTCGCGGGCAGCAGCCTCAGGTGGCGGTGGTCGCCTGCTCCGATTCCCGCGTCGACCCGGCGATCCTGTTCCAGTCCGATCCCGGCGACCTGTTCGTGATCCGCAATGTCGCCAACCTGGTGCCGCCGATGGAAGAGGAAGGCACTTACCACGGCACCAGCGCTGCGCTCGAATTCGCCGTGCTAGGCCTCGGCGTCAGGCACCTGATGGTGCTCGGTCACGCGCATTGCGGGGGCATCAAGCTGATGATGCAGCCCGACCCTTACGATAGTTCGTTCAAGTACGTGCCGTCGTGGGTGTCGATGCTGTCGGCGGCGCATCGGCGCGTACTCGCGACCATGGCGAATGCCGGCCCGGAGGCCTGTACGCGCGCCTGCGAGCAGAACGCGGTGCTGGTTTCGCTGGAGAACCTGACCACCTTTCCATGGGTGCGCGAACGCATCGAATCCGGCGAATTGCAGCTGCACGGCTGGTATGTCGATATCGCCGGCCCCGAGTTGAGCGCCTACGACGGCGAGGCTGGAAAATTCGTGACCATCACCTGATCCGGGCGGCTGTCGCGGCGATCGAAATCGGATTCGACAGCAACGCAGATTATTGCCAGCCTGGACAGATGCGAGATAAATTTCCCTGTTTGGGAATTTTTTACGCCCGATACTGTATTATTTGTGACAGTCTTCGCATAGTCGATATCAACGCGATCTATAAACTTGGCTCTATGCAGATTTGACCGCGACAATTTACGCGATCAAAATGCAGATACCGCTGTGCAGATTCTGCATGAAATTTCAGAGAGCCGACAAACCCCTGCCGACCAGGTAAAACATGAGCAACGTATTTCCACGCCATTGCAAGATCAATATGCCGCTCGCGGTACAGGGCGAAGGCGTTTACATCATCGACCGTACCGGCAAGCGCTACATCGACGCGTCGGGAGGCGCCGCGGTTTCCTGCCTCGGCCACGGCGACCCCGACATCGCCGAGGCGATCAACAACCAGCTCAAGCGGCTCGAATTCGCGCACACCGGGTTTTTCAGCAGCGTACCGGCGGAGGCGCTCGCCGAAACGCTGATCAAGGAAGCGCCCGGCGATCTCGACCGGGTTTACTTCGTCTCGGGTGGTTCGGAAGCGGTCGAAGCCGCGATCAAGCTCGCGCGCCAGTACTTCATAGAAATCGGGCAACCTTCCCGACACCGGGTCGTCTCCCGGCTGCAGTCTTACCATGGCAATACCCTGGGCGCACTCGCCGCGGGCGGCAACATGTGGCGCCGCGAGCCGTTCGCGCCGCTGATGATCGAAACCACGCACATTTCGCCGTGCTATGCCTACCGCGGCCAGAACAAGGACGAAACCGAGTTCGACTACGGCCAGCGCGTCGCCAATGAACTCGAGACCGAAATCCTGCGCCTGGGCGCAGACCAGGTGATGGCGTTTATCGCCGAGCCCGTGGTCGGTGCGACGCTCGGCGCGGTACCCGCGGTGGACGGCTACTTCAAGCGCATCCGCGAAATCTGCGACCAGTACGGGGTACTGCTGATCCTCGACGAAGTCATG
>JAOTUD010000640.1 GCA_029864065.1 Gammaproteobacteria bacterium
GGTCACCTCCTGCACCTGGTACTTCATCGCCCTGCTATAGGCGTCGATCGATTGCTGCATCAGCTTCTTCTTTTTCCCCAGGCTGGTCTTGAGCGGCACGGTGAGTTTCACATTCTGATAGGATTGCTGCAGCGGCGCTATCAGCTCGAGGCTCGCGGTGGCGGCGAGGTACTTGCTGCGGGCATTGCGCTGCGCCCCGGCCCGGGCATCCGCCTGGATGATATCGTTGAGCCAGATATTCAGGTTCCTGGTGTCGTTCCTGGCGCGATAAGACTCGGCGATCTTGTGACGCAACTCCATCGAGCGCTCCAGCGGGTAGGGGTAGGCCTTGACATAATTCTTGTAGATCGCAATCGCGCGATCGGGCTGCCCAGACTCCTGGTAAAGTTCGGCGGCCCGCCACATCAGGTCTCGTTTCCGTTCTGGCGATCCCGGCATGTTGGACAGCGCGAGAATTTCACGAGCGGCCAGCGCCTGGTTGCCATTTTTACTATAGGCCAGCGCAAGCTTCTCGGTAACGCCGTCGTTGAGTTTCTTTTCTTTCGGGTAGCGTTTGCGAAACGCCTCCAGTTGTGAAATTGCGGTGGGCCAGTCTTCCAGCTGCAGGTAGGCGGTTGCAGCGTCGTAGTCGGCGACGGCGCGCTTCGGGGATTCGGGGATGACCTGGCCGAGCCGCGAGAAATTCTGCGCCGCCAGCAGGTGGTTGCCGGCATCGCGCGCAATCTCTCCCTGTTTGTATATGCTGGAGGCTATCTGTTCGCGCACCGGTTGCCGCTTCTTGTCCTGCTGCGGCATGAAGGTGAGCAGGGTCAGGTAAGACTGCTCGGCGGCGGCGTAGTCCCCGGTCGAGAACTGCGCGTCGGAGAGAATCGTCCACGCGGTTTGCCGGGTCGGCTTGGCGACGTTTTTGTTTTCGATCAGGCGTTTGGCCGATGCGATCGAGTCGGGGTAATTCTTCCATTCGAAAAACTGTTGCGCGGTCTGTAATTCGACCGCCGCCAGGCGCGGATCGTCGGGGTAGGTCGTGGTAAAGCGAACCGCCGACTGGATGCGTTTCTGGCGCAGCGCAAGAATATCGCTGGCGTTGGTGGTCTTGAACAGGGCGTCGAACGCGATCAGCGCGGCATAACCCGCTTCCGCGCTATCCTTGTGGGGTTCGTAGTTGTACGCCGTTTTCTGGTACTCGTCGATCGCCTGTGGATACTGGCCGGCTTCGTACAGGCCCTCGGCGAGCAGGAAGTTCATTCGCGGGGCCTCGGGATCATGCGGAAAGGATTTCAGGAAGCGTCGGTACCAGCCCGCCGAGACCTGGTAGTCGCGCGGCTTCCTGCTTTTGCGCGCGAGCGCGTGGAAGTGGGTCGCCAGTTCGGTCATGTGCACCACCAGGGTCTGCGTCAGCTGTTGCTGTGTTTCGGGGGCCTGCAGCGTCCAGTATTCGCCGTTGACATCGTAACGGTCGACGAAGGCGATTTTTTCCTTGAGTACCAGGTCCGAATACCCGGCCTGCTGGAAAGTCTCGATCGCGCGCTGATGAAAATAGGGTGTGTGCGGCGAGTAGGGGTATTCCTTGGTGTAGGCGAGAAACAGGTCGGAGCCGTCGACGATGCGTTTCTGGTCCAGGTAGAGCTCGCCCAGCTTGAGGTAGAGCAGGGGCTCGTACTCGCGCTTGCCGTTGTCGGCAAAGTAGCGCGAGATATAGTATTTTTCGTCCTGGTAGGAAAAGGTCAGCGACACCACCCGCACCACGTCTTCGAGCAGTTCCTGGTTGGCCCGCGACAGCTCCGGGTTGAAAGCTATCTGGTCGATGTTCCTGTTTTCGAGGTTGACATCGAGCAGGCGCGTGTAGCTGGCGAGGGCGTCGAGATAGCGGCTTTGCTTGAACTGGGTCCAGCCGTACTTGTACAGGGCTTTCTCGTAAAACAGCGAATCCGGGTGCGCGTTGACGACGATGCCGTAAGCTTCTTCCGCCGCCTCGTAGTCGCGCGCGACGAACAGGTTTTCGCCGCGCCTGAACTGCACTTCGTCGATGTATTGAGACTGGGGATACTCGCGTGCGATGCGGTCCAGCGCCGCAAACGATTTGTCGGACTCGGATTCGAGCGCGTAGGCGCGTGACAGCTGGTACAGGATCTTGTCGTTGTCCACGCGCTGCGGGTACTTTTCGAGGTAAGCCTCGTAGATACCGATGGCGTGCAGGGCTTCCTCGATTCCGCGCTGCTGGGTGGCCGCGTCGTCGGCGATCCGGTTGTCGAGGCTGGATTCGAGTTCGAGGTCGGCCAGGCGCCGCAGTTCGTCGCCGGTGCCGCCGCCCTCGGC
>JAOTUD010000641.1 GCA_029864065.1 Gammaproteobacteria bacterium
GCTTGCTTTCCTCTCCGGTCCGGAGGTTGACCAGGGGCGTCTGGGTAATTTGTTTCGTAGTCAAATCGACCGATGGCTGGATCGGAATGACGGTATAGAGGCAGCCCAGGTTGGTCGCCAGGTCGCACGCCAGGTCGATCGTGGTTTGCGAGTTGTAGATGCTCGGCATATTGGCCAGCAATACCCGGTCGGGGCCGAGGATATCGCAATAAAGGGCGGCCGATACCGCCGAGTCGATGCCCCCGGATGCGCCGATGACGACACGTTCCATCCCGATCTGCGCGACAAAGCGATCGGCGCCGTAGCGCAGCGCCCGGTAGACGCTATCGATGCCGCTGTCCGCGGGCACCGTGAGCGCCGGCAGCTTCGCGGCGCCGTTATCGAGATCGATATCGAGCACCTTCAGACAGGATTCGAAGGCCGGGCTGCTGGCGACGATGCGGCCCGCCGCGTCGTAAACCGTGCTGAGCCCGTCGAAGCAGAATATCGTCTTGCCGTTGTTTTGCAGGCCGACGTTGTTGACGTAGACCAGCGGCGTCGAAATCTCCGCGGCCTGTTTCGAAAAGACGCGGTTACGCTTATTGTTCTTGCCGAGCGTAAACGGCGAACTGGACAGGTTGAACACGAGGTCGAGTGGACCGTTGCGATGCAGCAACGCTACGGGGTTGACGCTGTAATCCTGGTACCAGCCGTCTTCGCAGAGAATGCATCCCAGGCTCAGCCTGCGCCGGTCGATGGTCAGCTTGACCGGCTGCAACAGCGAGTTCACCTGGGCGTCGAGTTCCAGCGCGAGATTGGGCAGGCTGAAGAAATGACGCGTGTCGTCGAACTCGCGGTAGTTCGGATGCAGCGTTTTTATGCGAAACGGATACGGGAAGTTGTCCTGCCCGCGCAGCTCGCCGTCCTGCGCGACAAACAGCGCGTTGTACTTGCGCACCCGGCCATCGGCTCCCTTTTTGTTCCAGTCGATGCCGACGTTGCCGAACAGAACGCATAAGCCAGCGGAGGCGGCGACGATCTCGCGCCCGAAGCTTTCGCAATCCCGCAGGAACGCGTCCTGTTCCCAGGCGTCGCCGAGCAGGTAACCCGGTATCGCCATTTCCGGGAAAGCGACGATTCGGGCTTGTTGCGCGCGCGCCTCGGCGATCAGTTGCAGCATGACCGCGCTGTTCCGATCCGGTCGGCCGGGAACGACTTCCATCTGCGCCAGCGCTATTTTCATGGCTTTGTCCTGTTCGCGGCTAATGCCGGTACATCGATAAACACTTCCCAATCCCGGGCCAGTTCGCGGGTCGGATCTGCGGCCGGAATTTCGCGGCAGCCGCTGTCATTCTGACCTGACCGGGGCAGCGACCCGATTCCGCCGGCATTCGATACCGCGCTCGCGCTCGCGCTGTTCTGCACGCCGGCCATCGGCGCCGGGATGATCGGTAATTCGAGATCCAGCATTTGCTGTATCCGGGTCGGCATGATCGATTATTCCTGTTTCAGTCGTCGGACTTTTCCAGTTCCAGCAGTTGTTCGCTGCTGCAGGGAGGAATCATACGATTAATTTTTTCCACCTGGAAGCTGCCCCAGAGCGCGAATCCGGCCAATACCAGCAGCACCGCGAACAGCAGGGTCGGCTGGACCCTGGCGGCGTTGCCGTATTTAAACCGGGTTTTGCGCAAGACCTTCGCGCCGGGCAGCGGATTTTGCCCGATCCGCAGTACCCTGATGCAACGCCTGCCCTCGAGCGCCAGGATCAGCGCGGCCAGCGACAAGGGCGAGATTACGAAGATGCCGTATAGCAGCAGTTGCATCCCGTTCAGATCGCCGTAACGCAGGCAGTTCGCGATTTCGACATAGCCGGATATGCGCTCCAGCAGCCAGAATTGCGCCAGCAGGTAAACCAGCAGCAGCGCGACACCCAGTTTCGCAGCGAGGACGATGCGTTCCCTTCTGGTATATTCCGGTGCGTGGTCGTTCATTACCTCGTTACCTGTTGCGCCCGCGTAATCGCCTGCCGGTAACCACGCATCGCCAACACCCGCTACCTGACGAGACGAGCAACGCCCGCCGGTTGCCCGGGTTTCGGCAGCGGTGGTTTTACTCACGTAATTGTGGCTCGAGCCTGCGTATGATATCCGATTTCGACAGGCCTTCGGTCTCGATCAGTTTGCGCGCCGTGGTTTTACCGGACACGATGCGCACCGCCTGTTTTGGCAGGCCGAGCGCGAGTGCGACCAGCTTCTCGGCCGCGGCGTTCGCCTTGCCCCGCCGTGGCGCCGCGCTAACGCGAATGCGCAGGTTGTCGCCGTACCAGCCCGCGA
>JAOTUD010000065.1 GCA_029864065.1 Gammaproteobacteria bacterium
GGGCGCGAAATCAGCGTCGGCGGCCCTTCCACCCAGTGGTGGACGCAACTGGCGACGGCGGTCGCCGGCGGGCTTGCTTTCGCCACCCTGCTGACGCTGGTGATGACGCCCTGCCTGCTGCTACTCGGTGAGCGGATGAGGGACTGGCGCCAGACGGGAAATACCGAAGCCCTGAATCACTCGCTTTCCGAGTCCCCGGGTTAAGGGATTGCCAACGGGTTCAGTCTGTTCCCTGTCAGTTTGTTAAGCCCTCCACCCACAGCGAATCGATCGCGGCATTGCCGTCCAGCGTCATATCCACGCCCAGGTTATTGATATTCTCCATGATGACGTCACAGCTTGTGCCAGGCGTGTCGCTCGGAATTTCCTGCGGAGACCGGTTCCTGGTCAGAACCCAGTTTCCGCCGAAGCGGTTAAGCGAAGCGACCGAAGCTGCCAGCGCAGGCGCACCAAATCCAGCGAACAGGAATAACAGGCCCCCAAACCGGCGCGCTTGACCGGGATCAAACCACCCGGCGAGCGCGGGCGCTACATTGGTCACGGAGTTGATCATGACGAAACGCGATCCCACATACATTACCGCAACGGAAATGGCCGGCCGTCAGCGGGATATCTCGGTCGCGGAATTCTTTCTGAAGAATCGCCATCTGCTGGGTTTCGATTCCCAGGCGAAAGCACTGCTCACCACCGTCAAGGAAGCGGTCGATAACGCGCTCGATGCCTGCGAAGAAGCCGGCATTCTGCCGGACATCCGCGTGCAGGTCATCGAGGCAGGCCAGAACGTGTATCGGGTCATGGTCGAGGACAACGGTCCCGGCATCCTGGAGAACCAGATCGCGCGCATCTTCGGCAAGCTGCTGTACGGCTCCCGGTTCCACAAGCTCGCCCAGTCGCGCGGCCAGCAAGGGATGGGGATCTCGGCGGCGGGCATGTACGCCCAGCTCACCACCGGCAAGTCGCTGCACGTCATCAGCCGCGTCAAGGGCGAGCGCATGGCCTCCGAGCTTCATGTCTCGGTCGACACCACCCGCAACAAACCGCTGATGCATGGCAAAAAGAAGATCAAATGGGATCGACCGCACGGCACCTGGATCGAGGCCGAGATGGAGGGCCGTTACCAGAAAGGCACGCATTCCGTCGACATGTATCTCAAGCAAACCGCCATCGCCAATCCCCACGCCAGCTTTCATTTCGAGGGCCCGCATAATGAGGTCATCACCTACCAGCGCAGTAGCAGGGAGCTGCCGCCCCCGCCGGTGGAGATCAAGCCCCATCCGCGCGGCGTGGAACTGGGTCGGCTAATCCAGATGCTGAACTCGACCCGCAGCCGCCACCTGCTGCAGTTTCTGCAAAACGAATTCTCCCGTGTGGGCCCAAAGACCGCACGGCAGATCGTCGAGACCGCCGGGCGCAATCTTACCGAACGATCGTTACCGAAACGCATCGCCCACGCGCAGGCGAATGCGCTCTATCGCGCGATCAAAAAAGTACCGGTATCGGCGCCACGCACGGACTGCGTTGTCCCCATAGGCGAGCAGCGGCTACTCGATGGCATGAAAAAGGAAATCGACGCGGATTTCTATATCGTCAAGACAAGACCGCCGGCGGTCTACCGCGGCAACCCGTTCCAGATCGAAGTCGGTATCGCCTGGGGTCATGCGGGCGGCGCGGGTCTCAAGGTGGACAAAAGCGGCCACATCAACAAGGTCGTGCAGCACAAGCGTGATGCCGCCGAGGCGCTGGTCCTGCATGCCGACGAGCCGGCGCATTTGCTGCGTTTTGCCAATCGCGTGCCGTTGCTTTACGAGCAAGGCGGCTGCGCCATCACCCGTGCCGTGCTGCAGACCAACTGGCGCAATTACGGCCTGAAGCAACCCAAAGGCGCCCTGCCGACCGCGCCGATGGTGATCCTGGTGCACCTGGCATCGGTCTGGGTGCCGTTTACCTCCGAGGCCAAGGAAGCGATCGCACAATACCCGGAGATCATCAAGGAGTTGAAGCTGGGTTTGCAGGCATGCGCACGCCGCCTGGCAGAACACCTGCACCGTGAAACACGTTTGCAGAACGAATACGACAAACGCACCCATATCGAAAAGTACCTGCCGCATGTCGGCATCGCGCTGCAGGATATTCTTCGCTTAAGCGACGCGCAACGCGATCAGGCCGTCGGCAATCTCGACGACACACTGCACAAATCCCGGAAAATCAAATGACAGACACCCGCACCGACAAGAACACCCGCTTGCAACAGGCGCTCGATCGTAAAACGATCGAGCTGATCGACGCTACGGCGGGATCCATTCGGGACAGCATCGAACGCGGCGAACTGCCCGATATCGAGTTGCCGGTGCGCGGCCTGTCGAACGTCAATTATGACACCGCCAGGGGTTATCTCGAGCTCGGCGATACTACAAAGAAGCGCACGCTCACGGTCAACACCGTGCGCTCGTTTGCCCAGACCCTGCGCCTGATGGCGGCCTCGCGGCAGATGGTCGAGAGCGATGACTTCGCCACCAAACGCGAGGCGTACTACATCAGCAAGAACTGGGGAGACTGCCGCTTCGACGAACAGGCCGAGTCCGATGCCATCATGGACGACATCGAAGCGCTGGCTTCGATGCATGGGCTCTCGCGTGAACAGTTACGCTTCTACCCGGAATCCCACGGCGGATCGGTGGCCGGGCCCTTAACCGTCATGGACACCGATCCCGAAACCGGCGAGACCCTCGAGATCGATTGCGCCAGGCTCGGCAGCGGCGCTTATAGCGTGCCGCGCTCGGTGGAACGCCTCAGGTTCAGTACCGATGCGGATTTTATCCTGGCGATCGAAACCGGCGGCATGTTTCAGCGACTGAACAACCATCGCTTCTGGAAAAACGCCAATTGCATCCTGGTGGAGATGGGCGGTGTGCCGACACGCGCCACCCGCCGCTTCATCCGGCGGCTCTCGGACGAGGTCGATATTCCGGTGTATTGTTTCGTCGATTGCGACCCCTACGGCTTCGCCAATATCTACCGCACCCTGAAGGCCGGTTCCGGCAACGCGGCGCACATCAACCGCTTCTTTTGCGTGCCGCGGGCACAGTTTCTGGGCGTCACGCCGCAGGACATCATCGACTACGGCCTGGCCGATGCCACCCATCCACTGACCAAAACCGATATCAAGCGTGCCACCGACGCCATCGACAACGATCCGTTTTTTCGCGCCCACCCGCAGTGGCTTGCCGCCATCGAACAGCTGCTCGAGATGGGTGTGCGCGCCGAACAGCAAGCCCTGGCAAAGTGGGGGCTCAACTACGTCATCGATGAATACCTGCCACGCAAACTCGATGACAGGGACGGGTTTTTACCCTGACAGCTGAAGCTTATAAATCAGGGGATAGCCCACTTTTTACGCTCATTTTCAAACGTCGGATATTGAACCGAAATAAGTATACTGTCCCTGGAATTGGGAGTTTATAATTTTCGTTGTCCTTCGAATGGGAGACTCACATGCCAATCGCACGCTGCGTGGTCGATGCCAAAGCTGCGCTGGGGGAAACCCCGGTATGGAGCGCGGCCGAAAACCGGCTTTACTGGATCGACTGCATTGCCGGCGCGATTCACAGCTATGATCCCGCCGCCGCCGAAGATGTGGTCATGCCGGTCGAAGTCGAGGGTTACCTGGGGGCTATTTCACTGTGCGCCGAAGGCGGCCTGCTGATTCTGGCGGGAAAGGCCCTGTGGGCGCTCGACGCCGGTTCCGCCACGCCGCGCCGCCTGGCGGGGGTCGAAGAAGATATGACCGATAACCTCGTCAACGACGGCAAATGCGACCCGGCCGGAAGGTTCTGGTTCGGCACCATGCACGCCGCGGAGAGCGAGGCCACCGGTGCACTCTATCGCTTCGACGGTGCCGCAGTGGTCAAGGTCGACCAGGGATTTATCTGCGCCAACGGCATGGGCTGGAGCCCCGACGGCAAAACGTTTTACCTTGTCGACATGATGCCGGGCCGCGTGCTGGCTTACGATTACGACCCGGGTAGCGGAACAGCTCGCAATCGCCGCACACTTTTCAGTGTTCCGGGCGCCGAAGGCATGCCGGACGGTCTTTGTGTCGACAGCGAAGGCGGCATCTGGGTAGCGCATTGGGATGGCTGGCGTATTTCGCGCTGGTCGCCCGAGGGGCAGCGTCTGCAGACCCTGGAGGTACCTGTACAGCGACCCACCTGCCCGGTTTTCGGTGGCCCCGGGCTGAGCACTCTGTACCTGACTTCCTCGGCCGCCGATTTGCCGACCGAATCCCTCGCGCAGGGCCCGCACTCGGGTGCCCTGTTTGCACTCGATGCGGGCGTGCACGGCATGCCGATTGCCGAATTTGCCGGTTGAAGACGCCGCCGTATCATTCGCAATCGACAGAATCGTGAACAACTGGGATACTGTCCTTCTCGAGTGTCCTCCGGAACGGACAGGATTAACTGTCACCGGAACTCGTTATATTGTCGGTCGGTGGCAAACCGCGCCACTTTCCTGACAGGAGATTTTTTGCTAGTGCCCGATACATCGGCTCCGGTCGCATCTTTTCACCAGGCCTGGAAACGCTTCGGCGAAATCGTCGCGGCCAGGAATTTGAATTTCGATGTTCGCAGCGGGGAATTCCTGTCCTTTCTCGGCCCGTCGGGCTGCGGCAAGACCACGATGCTGCGCATGATCGCCGGTTTCGAGCAACCCACCGAAGGCGACGTCTACCTGCAGGGCAAGCGCGTCAACGGCGTGCCGGCGTACAAGCGCCCGGTCAACATGGTGTTCCAGCACTATGCCCTGTTCCCGCACCTCAACATCGCCCGCAACGTCGCCTACGGCCTGAAGCAGGCGAAGCCGAAACTGGCGCAGAATGTTATCGACGAACGCGTCGACGAAACCCTGGAGCTGGTGCAGCTCGGCGGCTACCAGCACCGCCGCATCTGGGAGCTTTCCGGCGGACAGCAGCAACGCGTGGCGCTCGCGCGGGCGTTGGTGAATAAACCCGAGGTCCTGCTGCTCGACGAGCCGCTGGCGGCGCTCGACCGCAAGCTGCGGCGGGAAATGCAGATCGAATTGCAGAACCTGCAGCGCAACCTCGGCATCACCTTCGTGCTGGTCACGCACGACCAGGAGGAAGCCCTGTCGATGAGCGACCGCGTCTGCATCATGCGCGATGGCGAGATCGTGCAGGTGGGAAGCCCGCGCGAGCTTTACGACAATCCGTTGAACCGCTACGTCGCCGATTTCGTCGGCAAGTCCAATTTCTTCGACGGCGTCGTCGAGTCGACCGGCGACGGCCGCCAGTCGATGAGACTCGACAACGACCAGAGCATCGACGTCGATCTTCCCGTGGCCGGCAAAACGCTGGCCAGCGGGCACCAGGTCACGCTCAGCGTCAGGCCCGAGCAAATCGTGCTGGCGCGCGATCCGGCGCGCCTGCCGGACGATGCCGCGATCGTGATCGAGGCCGAGGTGCGCAACCGGATTTTTCTCGGCGAGCACACCGAGTACCTGCTGCAGGACGACGCCTTCGGCGAATTCCTGGCCCTGGCGCCGAGGCAGGCCGAAGCCAGTGAAACGCCGTTCGAAGTCAACGAAAAGATTTACGTCTGCTGGAGCAGGGCGGCCGCCCTGCTGCTCGACAACACGACGTAAGCACACAACCCACATTCGCAACCAACAGGAGAGGAAAATGAAAGACGACAACAAACCGATAACCCGCAAACAGTTCATCAAACAACTCAGGCGCTATGAGAAAGGCTCGATCAGCCGGCGCCAGTTTCTCGGCGTCACCGGCCTCGGCATGGCCACCACGGTGATGGCGGCCGCGGTGCCGTCGCTGCTGCCGCGCAAGGCCTGGGCGGCGCCCAACATCGGCGACCGTGTGGTGCTCGCGACCTGGCCGAACTACCACGATCCCGCCAACTTCGAAGCCTTCACCCAGGCTACCGGCGCCCACGTGCAGGTCAACGTGTTCGGCTCCAACGAGGAAATGCTGGCCAAGCTGCAGGCCGGCGGCAGCGGCTGGGACGTGTTCGTGCCGACCAACTACACCATCACCACCTATGTCGGCGAAGACCTGATCGAACCGCTGGACCTGTCGCAGCTGCCCAACTTCAAGGCCAGCGCCTTCGAGCCGCGCTTCTCCGACGCCGGCACGGTCAACGGCAAGGTCTACGCGGTGCCGAAGAACTGGGGCACGACCGGCTTCGTCGTCAACAACAAGCATAACAAGGGCAAGCGCATGACCAGCTGGAAGGACTTCTGGGATCGCACCAAGACCGATTATTCCGGCCGCACGATGGTGCACGATTACCAGCTGACGACCATCGGCAACGCGCTGAAATATTTCGGCTACTCGTTCAACTCGGTCGATCCCAAAGAGCTCGCCGACGCCGAGAAACTGCTGCTCGAGGTCAAGCCGCACCTGTTCGCGATCAACAGCGACTACCAGCCGCCGCTGCGTAACGGCGACGCCTGGATGTCGATGTGCTGGACCGGCGACGGCAAGCAGCTCAACACCGATATTCCGACCATGGAATACGTGCTCGGCGTCGAGGGCGGCGAAATATGGAGCGACTACTACGCGGTACCGCGTGGCGCCGAGCACCGAGAAGCCGGCTACGCGTTGATCAACTTCCTGCTCGACCCGGCGATCAACGCGCGAGAAGTCATGGCCCACGGTTACCCGGTGGCGGACAGCCGCACCAACGCGCTGCTGCCGAAAGCACTGCTCGAGGATCCGATCCTGTACCCGGCAAGGGAGCTGCTCGACGCGCTCGAGTTCGGCGCGGCTGCGACGCTGACCGATCCCAACCGCGCGGAATTGCTGGCGCGCTTCAAGTCCGCCTAGGCGCGGCTGCGGAAGATGAAGATGAAGAGCGGTTGGGCGCACCGGCTATTGCTGTTGCCCGCAGCCCTGTGGCTGCTGGTGATGCTGGTGCTCCCACTGCTCGTCGTTTTCGTCTTCAGCTTCGGAGAACGTGCGCCCGCCGGTGGTTACATACCCGCCTTCAGCTTCGATAACTATCTGAATTTGCCGGCGCGCCTGACCGCGTTCAAGAACACGCTGATCCTGGCGCCGCTGGGCACGCTGGCGGCGCTCCTGATCGCCTACCCGCTGGCTTACTACCTCGCGATCAAGGCCAGTGCGAAAATCAGGACCACGCTGCTGGTCATGATTATCGTGCCGTTCTGGACCAGCATCCTGATCCGTACCTACGCGTGGATTTACATCCTCGGCGGCCGGGGCATCCCGCAGCTGCTTGAATGGATCGGCATCGAGGGCGTGCGCCTGATCAACACGCCCTACGCTGTACTGATCGGCATCATCTATGGCTACCTGCCGCTGATGGTGTTCCCGATCTACGTGAGCCTGGAGAAATTCGACAAGCGCCTGCTGGAAGCTTCCGAAGACCTCGGCGCCCCGCCGCTGAAAACCTTTCGCGACGTGACCCTGCCGCTGTCGATTCCCGGCATCGCTACCGGCTGCATGCTGGTGTTCATCCTGCTGATGGGCGAATTCCTGATCCCGGCGCTACTCGGCGGCGGCAAGGTATTTTTCGTCGGCAACGCGCTGGTCGACCTGTTTCTGCAATCGCGCAACTGGACCTACGGTTCCGCGGTCGCGGCCGCGCTCGTCATCATCATGCTGGTGACCGTGAGCATCTACATGAAACTGATCATGCGCGGCGCAGGCCAGCGCGAAGACGTTTCACTGATCTAGCCATGGGCATGCGCATCTACGCCATCGTGATTTACCTGTTCCTGTACCTGCCGATTGGCATCATCGTGCTGTTCAGCTTCAACGCCGGGCGCCACGCGAGCGACTTTCACGGCTTTTCGGTCAAGTGGTACGGCAAGGTACTGTCGAATCCGTTCGCGATGGACGCGCTGGCGACAAGCGTCACGGTGGCCTTCGTCACCGCGCTGCTGGCGAGCATCTTCGGCACCATGGCCGCGCTCGGCCTGCAGCAGTTCAAGGGCCGCCTGCGCGTGCTGTTCGACGCCGCGATCTACATCGCGATCATGATCCCCGGCATCGTCATCGGCATCGCCACATTGATTGCGCTGGTGACCGCGTTCGGGTACCTGAACCCGGCGCTGGCCGCCACCTGGCCCGAATGGCTCGGCGACGCGCCGCAGCTCAAAATGGGCCGTCTGTCGCTGATTGCTGCGCACACGATGTTCACGATGGCGCTGGTGATCGTCATCGTCCGCGCGCGCATCGACGGCATGGACCGCACCCTGATCGAAGCCTCGGCCGACCTCTACGCGACCCCGATGGGCACGTTCTGGCAGGTGACGCTGCCGCAGATCTTTCCGGCCGTGCTGGCCGGCTTCCTGCTGAGTTTCACCTTCAGCTTCGACGATTTCATCATCGCGTTTTTCGTCGCCGGTTCTGAAACCACGCTGCCGATCTACGTGTTCTCGTCGATCCGGCGCGGCGTTACACCCGAGATCAACGCCATCGGCACGATGGTGCTCGCCGTTTCGCTCAGCCTGCTGATCGCCGCGCAGATCATGCTACGCCGTCGCGATCGGCCCACCAGGGTCGAATCGCAATAGAGATGCCTTCGGGCGCTCGGCCATGGATTTTCTGAAGGCCACGTCGCATTTGATACGAACCGTACGGCCCGTTGAAGTCGATCGCGGAGTAGGCCGGCTTCGACAGATGCCGGGTTTTCGGTCATTCACGGTTAAACAATTGACACGGTTTGGCCTTATAATGACCTGCTCACCCACCAACATTCCCAATTCGGAGGAATTCTTATGGCCGCCTACCTCATTTTCACGCACAAGGTTACCGATGCCGACACATTGAACAACGTCTATCTCCCCAAAGCCGTCGAGACACTGGGACCCTATGCCCCTGAAATTCTAATCGTCGACGAAAACATCGAGGTGATCGAAGGCGATACCGGCGATACCCGCACCGTCATGTTGAAATTCAAGGACCGGGACGAGGCGAAACGGTGGTACAACTCGCCCGAGTACCAGGCCATCGTCAATCTGCGAATGGATTCCATCTCAGGCGCTCGCGCGGTACTTTGCGACAGCTTCGAGGGATAACAGGCCTGACCGCTAAAGTGTGGTC
>JAOTUD010000066.1 GCA_029864065.1 Gammaproteobacteria bacterium
CAGAATTGCGCCATCGGCCATCAATGGAATCACGTCGTCCACGTGCGGGTAGGGGTAGACGTAATGCAGGCGCACCCAGACGCCGAATTGCCCGAGCGCACGCGCCAGGTCCACGAAACGCGTTGCTAGCGGCTGACCACGCCAGAAGCGCGTCGCGTATCTGCAGTCGACGCCGTAGGCGCTGGTGTCCTGTGAAATCACCAGAATTTCGCGGATGCCGGCATCGACCAGAATCTGCGCTTCGTCGAGCACCGCGTCGATCGGCCGACTCACGAGGTCACCGCGAAGTGACGGGATAATGCAGAAGCTGCAGCGGTGGTTGCAGCCCTCCGAAATCTTGAGATAGGCATAATGACGCGGCGTCAGCCTTATTCCCTGCTTCGGCACCAGGTCGAGAAACGGATCATGCGGCGCCGGTAAATGCCGATGCACCGCCTGCATCACCTCGTCGCGGGCATGCGGCCCCGTTACCGCGAGCAGCGACGGGAAGCGCGCGTTGACCAGGTCGGCGCGCGCGCCGAGGCAACCGGTAACGATAACCCGGCCGTTGTGATGCAGGGCCTCGTCTATCGTCTCCAGCGATTCCTCGACCGCGGCGTCGATGAAGCCGCAGGTATTGATAATCACCATGTCGGCGCTATCGTAATCGGGAACGATTTCGTATCCCTCGGCGCGCAATTGCGTGATGACCTGTTCCGAATCGACGGTTGCCTTGGGGCATCCGAGACTGACAAAGCCGACCCTGGGTGCGCCAGCCGTCATGCTGGACGCCATTGCGATAGCTGCAATATCGCCAATCGCCGATTCAGGCAGCTTGCCTGCGCGTGCCGAACGCGTCGCCCGAACTGCAGCGAGGACTCCGACCTGCCGGCGTAAGTCGCGGCGATGCGAAACCCGAAAAAAGTGTGTGGATGCTTCAATCCGGTGCTATGGTCAAAAAAGACGCCGCATTATCGTTTAAATTGTGATGCAGCGCAAAATGCGGGATCTTAGGCACTGGATGATCCCGCTGATCCATGATTTAATCCTCTATCTGAGCAGATTACGGTAACATTATGAAATCCCTAAAAATGCTGTTGACGCTGTGGCTCCTGACCCTGTTGCCATTTGGCGCGCGCGCCGAGCTACAGGATCAGGGGTTGAATTCGGTCATGGAGATAATCGACAAGGCCATTACCGAGCTTAATCAAAAGGCCCCGGAGGACGGCACCGAGATCGATCCTGCGGTGCTCGAAACTGCGACCGCTACCATTGTCAATTTGTCTCGAACCCTGGGTACGCTGAGCTACTCGCGGCTGCAATGTGGCGAGGCCGGCGTGCTCGCCGAATTTACCCAACGGGTGCAGCAGATGCCCGATGAAAGCCGCAACCCGATGCGCGACGCATTCCAGGAAGGTTTCGACAAGAGCAAGGAGGAAACCCCGCTGCTATCCCAGGATGAATGCGAACGCCTGACGCGCTCGCGCCAGCGCAGCGAAGCCGAACCCGATGCGAACGTCGCCGAGGACAAGACCAAGGCCAGGGCCGCGAAGCAGCCGGCGGAGGAGGTTGTGGAAGAACTGCCGCCAGAGGATCCGAAATTTCGTCACCTGCGCATAGCCGAACTGACCGGTCAGCTTGCTTACCGTCGCAAGTTTTGCGAGGACGAAAAGGTATTCAATCGAGATTACAACGAATACCTCGAGTCGATTCCCGAGGAATACCGCGAAGATGTCAAAGCGGCTTACTGGAAGGGCTACAAGCACGGCAAACGCCTGAACAAAAACCTGACCCGCGACAAGTGCCAGACCTAGCCGCAACTGCGGACATATTCCGGGTACAAATTCCCGCAACTAGTTGTCGAAATAACTGCTGATCAGCAGGTAGACGCCGGGAATGAGCAGCGCCGCGCTGACCAGCGGCACGATCAATTGCCCGCTACCCACCATGATCGGCGCCAGCCCGTCGAGCGCCTGCACGATGGTCGCGCTGATGACAAAACTGCTGCCGATGATCGCGCGTATGCTGCGCCGGTTGGCCTGCCTGATTTCGCGCTTCAGTTCGTCTATCTGGCGCGATTTGAATTCGATACGTAACTCATCGTTGGCGACACGTTCGAGCGCCTTGAAGGCGAGCTGCGGCAGGTCTGGTAAATGCTCGGCAATATAGGGCAGATTCCGTTGCATGCCGTTGAGCAGCGCTCGCATGCCGAGCTGCTCGGACAGCCAGCGCTCGAGGAAAGGCTTGGCGGTGCTCCACAGGTCCAGCTGCGGATAAAGCTGGCGCCCGATTCCCTCGATATGCAGTAAAGTTTTCTCCAGCAACAACAGCTGTGGCTGTATCTCCATGTTGAACGCGCGCGCGGTCTGGAACAGCCGCAGTAACAACTGTCCGAATGAAATCTCGGCCAGGGGTCGTTGAAACAGGGGTTCGCAAACGCTGCGGATCGCGGCTTCGAATTCGTCGATGCGGGTGTCGCGATCGACCCAGCCAGAGTCGACATGGAGCTCGGCGACGCGACGGTAATCACGGTTAAAAAAAGCGACGAAATTTTCGGCAAGGTAGCGCTGATCGCTCTTCGACAATGTCCCCATGATGCCGAAGTCGACCGCGATATAGCGCGGATCTTCGGGATTTTCCGTCGCGACGAAAATATTGCCCGGGTGCATATCGGCATGAAAATAATTATGGTCGAACACCTGCGTAAAAAAGATTTCGACACCCTTGCGCGATAGCACCTCGAGATTGATCTGGTGCGCCCGCAGCTGCTTCACGTCGGTGACCGGCAGGCCGCTAATCCTTTCCATGACCATGACGCGCGGCCGGCAGTAATCCCAGTAAACCGACGGGACATACAGGTCCGGCGACCCCTCGAAGTTTCGTTTCAGTTCGCTCGCGTTCGCGGCCTCGCGCACCAGGTCCAGTTCATGCATTATCGTGGTCTCGAATTCGCGTACGATCGCGACGGGCTTGACGCGCCTGGCTTCGCGCCAGTAGCGATCGGCCATCTTCGCCAGCAACATCAGTACCTCGATATCCTGGCGTATCCTTTTTTCGATGCCCGGGCGTACGATCTTGACCACGACCTGACGGCCATCGGGCAGCTCCGCGGCGTAGACCTGCGCTATCGACGCCGACGCGATTTCCTTTTCGTCGAAAGCCCTGAACACCTTGTCGAACGGCATCCCGAGTTGCTGCTCGATGATTTCGCGGGCCTCTTGCCAAGGGAAGGGCGGCACCTTGTCGAGCAGTTTTTCAAGCTCGTCGGCGATTTCGTCACCGAACAGATCGCGCCTGGTAGCCAGCATTTGTCCGAACTTGATGAATATCGGCCCCAGCGACTCGATGCACAGGCGCAGGCGCTCGGCCTGGCTCAGCTCCTTGCTGCGAAACCAGTTGAACGGATTGATCGCGCCGAGCAGGTATACCGGGCGGAAGAAATGCATCGAAAGTACGATCTCGTCGAGACCGAAACGCGCCATCGTAAAGTTGATCGAGATCAGGCGGATCAGGTTGCGCATTATCGCGATCGGGCTTTCTCGAGCAATTGCGTTAACCTGGCCTCGGCACGCGCGGCGTCGTGCTTGAGTTCCGTCAGGCGCGACTGGAAATCGTCGAATTCGACGCGCGTGGGGCTGAGCCTCGCTTCTTCGCGCAGGTACTCGCTGCTGGTTTGCAGCAACGAGCCAGCGCCCTGTTTCAGCCAGGCGCCGAGAACGCGCACGCGCCGATGAATCTGGAATGCGAGCACGTCGCCGGTGCGTTGCGCCAGCGCTTCTTCCCAGTCGATATCGAGGCCGGCGAAAATCCGTTGCAGTTTTTGCGCGAGCTCAACATTGCCATGAAAACTGACCCGTTCCCGGATCGAAGTCGAAAGACGGTCTTCCTGTGACGCCAGGTTGACCAGCGCCATCAGCCGTCCGCAAATGGTGGCGTCGACCGCGCGCGCGGGCGGATTGCGGCTCAGGCGGATGCCCCAGTCGCCGGGATGACAGTAAAGCTGGATATCGAGATCGGTGATGTCGACGGCAATGCAGTGCCCCTGCATTTCACGGCAATGCGCGAGGGCGTCTTCGTCCAGGCCGAGCAGGCGATTGCCGCCGATTTCTGCGAGCGCAAGCAGCGAGTTCCGAATCGAATCGAACAGGGTCGCGCCGGGACTGTCGGGAGTTTGCACGGTATGTGGATCTGCTAGTACTTGAACGCGCGATGCAGGGCGACGATGCCGCCAGTCAGGTTGTGAACCTCGACCTCGTCGAAGCCACCCTGTTCGAGAATGATCTGCCTGAGTTTTTCCTGATCGGGATGCATGCGAATCGACTCGGCCAGGTACTGGTAACTGTCACGGTCCTTTGCGATCAGTGCGCCCAGGCGTGGCAACAGTTTGAAAGAATAAAAATCGTAAGCCTTTTCCAGCGGCTCGTAAATCGGCTTCGAAAACTCGAGCACGCAAAGGCGGCCACCGGGTTTCAGAACGCGCCGTATCGACGCCAGCGCGCGCCCCTTGTCGGTGACATTGCGCAAGCCAAACGCAATCGTGATGCAATCGAAATGATTATCAGCAAAAGGCAGCATCTCGGCGTCGCATTGCACGACCTCGATGCGGCCGACAAGCCCCTCGTCTATGATGCGGTCGCGGCCCCGTTGCAGCATCGCGGCGTTGATATCGGCCAGTACGACCTGTCCCGACTCGCCCACCCGCTGCGCCTGTCGCAGCGCCAGGTCGCCGGTGCCGCCGGCCAGGTCGAGCACCCTGTGCCCGCGCCTCAGCCCGCACATTTCGATGGTGAAGCGTTTCCACAGGCGATGGATGCCGAACGACATGATGTCGTTCATCAGGTCGTAGTTTTGCGCAACCGATGTGAACACGGTGCCGACGCGACCCTGTTTTTCGGTCGCCGGGATTTCTGCAAAACCAGAGTTGGTGGTGCCGTCTTTTTGCATGGTGCGAACGATAGCAGGCTACGGTAAGACTGTCATCCCGCGGCATTAGCTGGGTAACGGTAACCGGTATCTGTATTCTGCGAGCACCGCGGGGTTGGCGCGGGAAAGCCGTTGCCGAGGCGATGTCTAGCTATCCGGTTTGCGTTTCTGACCCGCCGCTTCGAGCCGCTCCAGGTAATGCTCCCAGCGATCCTCGTAGGTGACGCCGAGTTCGTACAGATAATCCCAGCTGTAGATGCCGGTATCGTGGTTATCGTCGAAACTCAGCTTGATCGCGTAATGACCGATGGGTTCGATGTTGTCGATGTTGACGTCTTCCTTGCCGATTTGCAGCACCTCCTGCCCGGGCCCGTGACCCTGGACCTCGGCCGAAGGTGAGTATACCCGCAGGTACTCGGCGGGCAGCCTGAAGCTGGAGCCGTCCTCGAAGCTGAGCTCGAGCACGCGCGACACCTTGTGCAGGTTGATTTCGGTTGGCTTCATCAGAGTATGTACTGCGACAGATCTTCGTCCAGCGAAAGTTCGCCGAGGTGCTCGTTAACGTAGTCGGCGTCGATATTAATGGTCTGGGCCACCATGTCCGAGGCGTCGAAACTGACGGATTCGAGCAGGCGCTCCATCACCGTGTGCAGCCGACGCGCGCCGATGTTTTCCTGTTTCTCGTTGACCTGGAAGGCTATCTCGGCGATACGCGCGAGGCTGTCATCGGTGAACGTCAGGCTGATCCCCTCGGTTTCCAGCAGCGCGGTGTACTGCTCGGTCAAGCTGGCGTTGGGTTCGCGCAGGATACGCACAAAATCGCCGACGGTCAGCGCCGACAGTTCGACGCGAATCGGCAGTCGCCCCTGTAGTTCCGGAATAAGGTCGCTGGGTTTGGATACGTGGAACGCGCCCGAGGCGATGAACAGGATATGGTCGGTCTTGATCATGCCGGCCTTGGTGGAAACCGTGCAGCCCTCCACCAGCGGCAGCAGGTCACGCTGCACGCCCTCGCGCGATACGTCGGCGCCGCTTGTTTCCTGGCGCCGCGCAACCTTGTCGATCTCGTCGATAAAGACGATGCCATTTTGCTCGGCATTTTCGAGCGCGGTCATTTTGAGCTCGTCCTCGTTGATCAGCTTGGCGGCTTCCTCGTCGGTGAGCATCTTGAGTGCGTCCTCGACGCGTAGCTTGCGGGTCCTGGTCTTCGCATTGCCGAGGTTTTGAAACAGGCCCTGCAGCTGGTTGGTCATGTCTTCCATTCCCGGCGGAGCCATGATTTCGACGCCGACGGAGGGCATTTGCAAATCGACCTCGATCTCCTTGTCGTTGAGCTTGCCCTCGCGCAACATCTTGCGGAATTTCTGCCGCGTGTTGTCCCCAGAGGTGCCGGCTTCCTCGGATAAATCGCTGGGGCGCGGTAGCAACGCGTCGAGTACCTTTTCCTCGGCGGAGTCCTCGGCGCGGTGGCGCACGCGGCTGACTTCGGCCTCGCGCATCTGCTTGATCGAAACGTCGACCAGGTCGCGAATGATCGACTCGACGTCACGACCGACATAACCAACCTCGGTAAACTTGGTGGCCTCGACCTTGATGAACGGGGCGTTCGCAAGCCTTGCGAGGCGCCGCGCGATTTCGGTTTTGCCGACCCCGGTGGGACCCATCATCAGGATATTCTTGGGCGTGATCTCGTTGCGCAGTTCCTCGCTGACCTGCTGCCGGCGCCAGCGGTTGCGCAGCGCGATCGCGACCGCGCGCTTGGCCTTGTCCTGGCCGATAATATGGTTGTCCAGTTCCTGCGAGATTTCGCGGGGGGTCATTGGCGACTGCGCAGTATATTTAGTATCCACGTGAGTAATCTAGTAATCGATGGCTTCGAAGCTATGGTTGAGGTTGGTGTAGACGCAGATTTCTCCGGCTATCTGCAATCCCTTGGCCACGATTTCACGCGCGCCGAGTTCGGTGGTGTCGAGCATCGCGCGCGCCGCGGCCTGCGCGTAGGCGCCGCCCGAACCGATCGCCATCAGGCTATCTTCCGGTTCGATCACGTCGCCGTTACCCGAAATAATCAGGGACGCATCTTCGTTGGCGACACACAACAACGCCTCCAGCCGGCGCAGCGCCCGATCCGACCGCCACTCCTTGGCCAGCTCGACGGCGGCGCGAATCATCTGGCCGCTGTGCTTTTCGAGCTTACCCTCGAACAGTTCGAATAACAGGAAGGCGTCCGCGGTGCCACCGGCAAAGCCGGCGATGACCTTGTCCTGGTAAAGCCTGCGAACCTTGCGCGCGTTGCCCTTCATGATGGTGTTGCCCAGGCTGACCTGGCCGTCGCCGCCGATGACGACGCTATTGTTGCGTCGCACCGACAGTATCGTGGTGCCTTCGAATTGTTCCAAGTTCCCGTCCCGCTGAAATTCTCGAGACATTGTGATATATGGGCGCCCCGATGGGAATACAAGAATGCACGGAGTCATCCCCGCGAAAGGTCTCCCCCGGCTCGGGGTACGGGGGAGACCTTTCGCGGGGATCTCCAGCCATTCGGCGCCAGGGGTCCGTCGCGATCAAAGCAAAAAATTTCGTGTGCCGTTTTCCTGCCGACTGGATTCAGGCGAATTTTTCGCTCTGACCCCCTCGAAGGGAGAGATCTAGGATTTACGCCTGGCGCGCGGATGCGCCGCGTCGTAGACCCTGGCCAGGTGTTGAAAATCGAGGTGGGTATATACCTGCGTGGTCGCGATATTGACGTGACCGAGCAGTTCCTGCACCGCGCGCAGATCAGAACTCGATTCGAGCATATGCGTGGCGAAGGAATGGCGCAGCATGTGCGGCGACAGGTGCTGATCGAGCGCCCGGCGCCGGATCAACTGGCCCAGCCGGCTTTGCACGTTGCGCGGCGAGATGCGCTTGCCGTGCTGGCTCACGAATAGCGCCTGCTGCTGGATGTCGCTGGCGTAATCCGGACGCAGCCCGAGCCAGCGTTTTATTGCGCCGACCGCCTTGCTGCCGACGGGCAGGTGACGCGTCTTGTTGCCCTTGCCGGTAACCACCAGCCGCCGCTGCGCGAGGTCGATATCGTCGAGGTCGATTCCGACCAGTTCGGCGAGGCGCAGCCCCGACGAATAAATCAGTTCGAAAATCGCGACATCGCGCACCAGCAGCGAGTCGCTATCGGCGTCCAGTCGCAGCAGCCGGTCGATCGCCTCGGCGTCGCAGGTCTTCGGCAGCAGCCTGTCGGATTTGGGTGCGCTGACCTCGCGCGCCGGGTTTTTCGAAACCACGCCATTGCGAATCAGGAACTGGTAAAAACTGCGTATCGAGGAGAGCTGGCGCGATATGGTGCGGCTTTTTCTGCCCTGGCGAAAGCGGCTTGCGGCGAATTCGCTGACCAGGTTGTAACTGACCTGCTCCCAGCTCCCGATACCCCGGGTTTGCAGGTAGGCATGGAATTGATTCAGATCGCGGCGGTAGTTGCTGCAGGTATGCGGGGAGGAGTACTTTTCGCTGCGCAACATCTGGATGAACTGGTCCAGATAGCTGGTCACCGCGGCTATGCCACCCGCAGCAGGTTCTTCAGGCGGCTGCTGACCAGTTCACCGAGCTGCTGCAGAAATATCGTGCCCATGGTCAGCCCGAAACGATCCGCGCTGGTGCTGCCGAGGCACAACAGGCCCAGGTCCCTTGTGTGGTAGAGCGGAATCATTGCGCTAGAGCCGATACGTACATCGGGTCCAAACAGTTCGCGGTTGATCTTGCCATCCTGCCGGCCGCAAACTGGTTTACGTGCGTGGATCCACGGTTTGACCGTGTCGACGATCCCGCTCTGGCTGTCCAGGTACAGGCCCTTGAGAATATTGCCGGCGTCGCTGACTCCGGGCAGGAAGCGGAAACAGACGTAGTCGGTATAAAAAAAAGTTTGCACCTGGTCCTGCACCATCGACAGCACGTCGTGCAGTTGATCGGTGTTCATCAGTTCCAGCGACAGCCGGTGGAAACGCTGGTTCAGTTCCTCGTTTTCACGCGCGATACCGACCAGCTCTTCAATTTTCGACTTGAGCGACTGGTTCTCCTCGCGTAACAGCTTGAGCTGACGCTCTACCAGCGAGATCGCGGCACCGGTTTTGTGCGGGATCGACAGCCGCGAGAATATTTCCGGGTAGGCCATCAGCACTTCGGGGTTATTCTGCAGATACTG
>JAOTUD010000642.1 GCA_029864065.1 Gammaproteobacteria bacterium
GATTACGAAAAGCGGGATCAGCGCGATTCGAAACAGCGTAATTGCGGTCGGCAGGTTTATTCTCATTTGCTTAAAGCGCTAGGTTAGCCGTGAAAACTATCATAGATCGCCTGCGCGGTCTCCCGGTTGATACCCTTGATCTGCATTAATTCCTCGACACCCGCGGCCTGCACCCCCTGTAACCCGCCAAAGGTATTTAGCAGAAGCTGGCGTCTTTTCGCGCCGATACCGGGAATTTCCTCCAGCCTCGAACTGCGCCGCGTCTTGGCGCGGGCCTGTCGGTGTCCGGTTATCGCAAAGCGATGCGCCTCGTCGCGTATCTGCTGGATCAGCAGTAACCCCGGCGAATTCGGCGGAAATCTCAGTGCCGACATTTCTTCATCGAGGATATCCTCGTAGCCCGCGCGTCGCTCGACACCCTTGGCAATGCCGAACACGCGCAGGTTTTCCTTGACCGTCGGTATGTTGAGCGACTCCAGTACGTCGAGCGCAACGCCGAGCTGGCCCTTGCCACCGTCGATCAGGATCAGGTCAGGGAGTAGTTCGGGTGAATCCTGACGCTTGCGGTAGCGTCGCTCCAGTACCTGGCGCATGGCCGCGTAATCGTCTCCCGCCTGCACGTCGGTAATATTATAGCGCCGGTACTCGTTCTTGATCGCGCCGTCCCTGCCGAAAACCACGCACGATGCCCTGGTGGACTCTCCCATGGTGTGGCTGATATCGAAACACTCTATCCTTTGCGGCGGGGATTCGAGATGCAGCAACTCGACCATGTTCTGGTAACGCTTGCTCAGCATGCTCGCCGAAAGCAGGTAACTATCCAGCGCCTGTTTGGCGTTATTGATCGCGTTTTCGAGCGCGCGCCGTCGTTTGTCGCGTACGTTGTGGGATATACGGATGCGCGACTGGTTGAGTTGGTACAGGGATTCGGCCAGCGCGTCGACGTTTTCGAGTTCGTGGCTGACGATGATCTCGGGCGGCGCCGGGTGATGCGAGTAATGCTGCATGATAAAGGTTTCGAGCAGGCCGGCTGCATCCGTGTCTATCCTGGCGCGGTTGTAGAAAGGCTTGTTGCCGAGCGACGTCCCGTTGCGGATCATGAACAACTGGATGCAGCTGAAATCCTGGCGAAGTTCGCAGGCAATGATATCGATGTCACCGTCGAAATTGGTGACGAACTGTTTTTCGGTCACGCGGTGCAGCGTTTCGATGCGGTCGCGCACCTGCGCCGCATGTTCGAATTCGAGACTGGCGGAAAATCCCTCCATCAATTCGATCTGCTGATCGATGAGTTCGCTGCTTTTCCCATCGAGAAACATTTGCGCCTGTTCGATCTGTCGGCTGTAGCTCTCCTTGTCGGTATGACCGACGCAGGGTCCGGTGCAGCGTTTTATCTGGTACTGCAGGCAGGCCCGGGTGCGATTGTTCATCGCCGAATCCTCGCAGTTTCTGAGCTGGAACATACGCTGCACGTGGTTAATCGTGTAGCGTATCGAACCGGCGCTCGGAAACGGTCCGTAAAAGATACCCTTGCGTTTGTCGGGCTTGCCGCGGAATACCCTGAGCCGCGGAAAATCGTGTTTGCTCAGGCAGATGTAGGGGTAGCTCTTGTCGTCGCGAAACAGGATGTTGTAACGCGGGTTTAGATTCTTGATCAAATCGTTTTCGAGCAACAGCGCTTCGCTCTCGGTGCGCGTATTCGTCACCTCGATCCTGCGGATATTGTTGACCAGTGAAATGATGCGCGTCGACAGGCCGGTATTGCGAAAATAGCTGGACAACCGTTTCT
The DNA here is from genome assembly GCA_029864065.1 of Gammaproteobacteria bacterium. GTDB lineage: Bacteria > Pseudomonadota > Gammaproteobacteria. The sequence goes on from JAOTUD010000642.1 coordinate 1,790, forward strand.
TCAGATTCTTCGCCTTGCCGACATAGATGACCCTGTCGTTGCCGTCGATCATGCGATAAACGCCCGGCTTGCTGCTTACCGTGGCGAGAAAAGCCCTGTGATCGAATGCTTGTTGCTGAATCACCGTAACAACTCCGTGACGCGGTCGAAAACGTTCTCGAGCATGTTCCGGTCCAGCCGACCGGTGTTAATGTTATAGCGGCTGCAGTGATAGGAGTCGATGAATACGAGGCCGCCTGGCAGTCCGTATTCGGCGAGGTGTCCGAATCGGTACCGGGACGGCGGTAAATCCAGTGCCTTCAGAATAGCGCGATGTGCAATCGCGCCAAGCGCGAGTATTACCGCAGCGGGCTTAAGGTTGGCTATTTCGCTGCGCAGATAAGCGTTACAGCGGCTTATTTCGTCACCATTGGGCCGATTATTTGGTGGCAGGCACTTCACGGCATTGGTGATTCTACAATCGAAAAGGCGCATATCGTCATGGCTGCTGCGCGCGTCGGATTTGCTGGCAAATCCATA
>JAOTUD010000643.1 GCA_029864065.1 Gammaproteobacteria bacterium
GCATCTTTTCTGATCAAAAACATGCTGATCCACTGGCGTGCCGGCGAGGAGTGGTTCTGGGATTGCCTGGTCGACGCCGACCTGGCGAGCAACAGCGCCAGCTGGCAATGGTGTGCCGGCTCGGGCGCTGACGCCGCGCCCTACTTCCGTATCTTCAACCCGGTGCTGCAGAGCGAGAAATTTGACCCCGACGGAGAATACCTGGTGCGTTACTGTCCCGAGCTCGCGGCGCTGCCGGCAAAGTTCCGGCATAAACCCTGGGAGGCCGGCGACGTGGTTCTGCAAAAGGCCGGCATCGTGCTTGGCATAGACTACCCCAGACCGGTTCTTGATCTGAAAACGACGCGCGAGCGCGCGCTGGCCCGGTTCAAGGCGCTTGCCTGAACCGGCGGGACCTAGGCCGCGTCCATCTCCTTGATATGCTCCTGGCAGCGTTTCATCGCGGCCGCCATTTGCTTGCCGGTCTCGTAACGCGACCCGGCATCCTTCTGCAGCGACTTGTTAATGATATTGGTGACGCAATTCGGTAAATCGGAGCGGTAGCGGCGAATGTCGGGATGTTTCTCGTTAGCGATGTTGTACATCAGGTTGGCGATCGACTCGCCCTGGAACGGCAGCTCCCCGGCGAGCATCTGGTATAGCGTTACGCCGAGCGAGAACAGGTCCGCTCGCCCGTCGACCTTCTTCCCGGCAAGCTGTTCGGGTGACATGTAGTAAGGGCTGCCGAGCACGGTGCCGGTTTTGGTCTTGCTGGCGTCGGTCAGGCAGGCAACGCCGAAGTCGGTAATCTTCGCGATGCGCTTGACCTTATCGTAGATAATATTGGCGGGCTTGATATCCCGGTGCACCACGTGCTGCTGATGGGCATAGTCGAGCGCCAGCGCGACGTTCATGATGATTTCCCAGACCTGGCTTACCGGTAGCAGCGTCTTCGGGCTCGCGTAAGCGGTCAGGTCCTTGCCTTTCAGGTAATCCATCGCGATATAGGCCAGGTCCTGCTCATCGCCGACATCGTAAACGGTGACGATGTTCGGATGGTCGAGACGACCTGCTGCCTCGGCCTCACGGAAAAAGCGGCTTTTTACTTCGTCGCGCATGTCTTCCTCGAACTCGTCCGACAGCACCATGGTCTTGATCGCCACGGTGCGGCCGATCTTGTCGTCATGCCCGAGGTAAACCATGCCCATCGCGCCACGACCGATTTCGCTGTCGATCTGGTAACGCCCCAGCTTTGGCTTCGAAATCCCCTCCTTGCTCGATATCAGGGTCGGACCGGGACCCTTGGTATTGCCGCCGCCCAGCACCACCGTCTTCGATGCCTGCTCATTTTGCTGGATGCGCTCCTCGACGTCGCTGTATTTCGGGTCGTGCTGCAGTATGAACTTGAACACCGCAACCGCCTTGTTGAACTGCCGCTTGCGCTCGTAATCGAGACCGAGGTTGTAAATCTGCCCGAGCAGCGCGTCGTCGACGTTACAGCTGCGTAGCTTTTCAAAGGCCTGGTCCAGGTTGCCCTGGGCGTGCAGCGACTGGCCGAGCTGGCGGTTGGCTGCCGAAAGATTTGCCTGCACCTGCACTAGCCGGGCGTTGAATGACTGCCTGGTGCCGAGTATCAGGTGACCGACGATCAGCATGACCACCGCGGACATCATCGGCAACCACAGCGCCTGCGAACTCATCAACACGAAGTGGGCGTTGAAAATCACCAGCAGCAGGAACAGGCTCAGGAAAAAAGCGGTATTGGCGCGGAAGCGGCACAGCACGAACATCAGGTAGATTCCGAGCGTGGCGATGATTCCGCGCAGCGCCCAGCCAGACCATTCGGGCAGTTGATACGACTCGCCGTTCAGCAGGCTCGATACGGTATGCGCGGTCGCCAGGGTCGGGGATATCGGACGCCCGGATGGTGTCAGCCTCGGTTGCGCCAGGCGCGGCGAAGTCAATCCGACGATGACAATCTTGTTACGGAATGCGGTTTTCGAAACGGTGCCATCCAGCACGTCGATCAGTGAGTAAACCTTGAAGGCCGGTTTCCCGTCCTTGTCCTCGTAGAAGCGCGGGTAGATCCTGAACTCGTTATCGGCGCCGAGATCCTTGCCGCCGAGCATCGGGCTGGTGCTGGCGCGGGATTCGATATGCTGCATCGACAGGCCCTTGCTGCGGGTGACGAGCATCAGCGCAAAGGACGGCAGGTACTCGCTGCCGTACTGTATGATCAGCGGTTCGTTATTAAAATGTTCGGCAAAGCTTAACACGCCGATACCGCCAACCTGGTTCGCCAGCTTCTCGATGGGCGCAAAAATTTCC
>JAOTUD010000644.1 GCA_029864065.1 Gammaproteobacteria bacterium
AAAAACTCGACGCCGTCGTTTGTCAGGATCGGGATGGTCAGGCGGATGACCGACTTTTCAACGTGCAGCCCGAGGGTCGGATCGGTGTGTTCCTTGACGATTTCGTCGGCCTCCAGTCGCAGCAATCGAACCAGCGTAACGTCGGTATGTGCGCGAAAGGTATCGATCACACTGGTCAGATACTCTGAATTCTGTATTACCGGTGTATCGAGCCACTCGGTCCAGGAGCCGTCGGCATAATCGTCGACCGGCGGCGGCGCCGGCCTCGAGGGATCGACCAGGTAGGCAGGTGCGCGTAACGGTATCACGTCATAATAGATAAAACTCGACAGTTTCAGGCCTTCGATGTCCGTCGGTATCCGCGTCGCATCGAAATTCAGCGGCAAGCGTATGCGATCATCGCTCGAAGCGGAAGTATTTGTCATATCAAAATGACCCCCCCCTGCGCCTACCTGAGCAATCCCAGCGCCGCGTCACTGACCGCGCTGGAACTGTCGCCGGTCGCCGCCTCGAGAAAAATCCTTGCGGTATCGCCCCCCTGCCGCGCGATCGAATGCACCGCAACCAACCGAACCCGGGGATCGGGATCGCCCATCAGCACCTGCCCCAGCCAGAACGGGATACGCTCATCCTCGATCGCGCCGAGCGTTTGCACCACCAGTTGCCTGACCCGCGGGTTGTCATCCCCGAGCCCCGATTCGAGCATAGCGGCCGCGGTCGAGCCGCCGATTTCGCCGATCGCCGTTATCGCCTTCAGCCTGACTTCGGGATCGGGATCGTGCTGCAGGCTGAAGGCGAGATTTTCCAGCGTTATCTCGTCGCCGAGCCCCTGCGTGCGTTCGATGGCGTCGATGCGCTCCCGTGCATCGGTGGCTTCGATCTCGCTCGAACGTAAATCATTGTCCGGATCCGGCGCCAGGGTTTCCAGCCGTATCGGCTCGGAACCGGCGGCGGAGCCTGAGCCGAGCAGGAATATCTTTTCGATCGCGCGCTCGGCGCCGGGTTCGCCGGCCCTGCGGTAACTGACGATGGCGCTGGTATCTTTCAGCAGGCGCCTGATCGCGACCGCCAACGGCAGCTCGGTAAAAGTCAACGAAACCGTTTGCGCGCCGAAATCGCCATAGGCGGCGGCCTCGAAACCGGCTTCGTCGGCGACCAGCTGCATCAGTTCTACGATCGGCGCCTGTTCGGCCGAAAGCGACAGTCGGCCGTTTTGATAATCGATCGAAACGGCGTCTTCCGGGTCGGTCGCCGGATCAATGAGATCAGCTTCCCCAGCGGCGTAAACGGCGGGTATCGCGATTGACAGGGCGAAGCCGACGGCCGCCAGCAAGGTTCGGAATGGGCCCGACAAGGACGCCGGTTTATTCTGCGAATTGCTAAACTCGTTTTGCATAAATCCGATCCTAATCGAACGATATGCCAGATACCACCGTGTTTCCGCCTTAACGGGGCAGCCGGCCCTGCGATATAATCGATCCCATAACCCACGAATCCCGACCTGTAAAACAACACTGGAACCGAACCCCATGAAGGACTTGAGCAAAATAACCAACGAAGATTTCGAATCCTGCCTAAACGACACGTTCACGGTCAAATCCGAGGACGAAAACGAGCAGCAGCTCGAGCTGATCGAGATCAAGCCGCTCGGCGAACATGACCCCGACGCGAAAATCCGGCAACCTTTCTCACTGTTATTTCGCGGACCGCGGGAACCCATGCTGCAGCAACAAGCATATCAGCTCGAAAATTCGAACCTTGGCGAAATGCTGTTGTTCCTCGTGCCCATCGGTCCGGACGAAAAAGGCATGTTGTACGAATCCGTGTTCAATTGACCTTTTGTCGAAGCCCCGCCGGGTCAGCGGATACCGCATCCGCGGCCGCCGGCCGCCATTCCATCCGTTGATGCACGCCCTGCACCCCCGCGTGGACGAAACCGAGGCGCCGGTACAAATGAATCGCCGGGTTGTCCGGCAACACGTGCAGGCTGACGCAACGGTTTTCGCTCGCGGCCCGGTCGAGCAGGTCCTCGAGCAGCGCGCCGCCGATACCGCGATTGCGGAATTCGGGCAGCAGGCTCACGTCCACCAGGCGGATTTCGTCGCCGATCGGCGCCACCAGGATCTGGCCGATGATCCGTCCCTGGCTCACGATCAAATCCCATTGCGCGGAGGTAAACTGGGCGAGATACTGGTCCCGCTGCGCCTGGAACTGGACGCGTAAAAAATTTTCCTTCTGCGCCGCGTCGAGGTTGGGTATCGCGGCTATCAGGTCGTTTCGCGTGGCCGCGAACAGCTCGAACAGG
>JAOTUD010000067.1 GCA_029864065.1 Gammaproteobacteria bacterium
CACGCGGTGCTCGATATCGACCTGCTCGAGCCAGGCAGACACGCGCTCGGATTCCTCGACCGAACAGGTGCCGATCAACAGCGGCCGCCCGGCGCGGTTCATCGCCCTGACCCGGTTGATCAACGCTATTTTCTTGTCCATTTCATCTCGGAATATCTTTTCGCCGAGCATCAGCCGTTTCGACGGCTGGTTGGTCGCGACCCGGTAGACGTCGAGGCCGTAAACCCGGCTCAGCTCGCCAGCCACCTCGCCGATGGTGCCCGAGGTACCGCCGAGGCGCAGGTAGCGGCTGAAGAAGCGCTGGTAGCTGATGCGCGCCTGCGGTTCGCGCTGCTCGCTGATCAGGCCGCCTTCCTTGGCCTCGATCATCTGGTGCAGGCCCTGCTCCCAGGCGCGATCGGGCATCAATCGTCCGGTCGACTGATCGATGATCTGCACTTTTTCCTCGTGCACGACGTATTCGCGGTCCCTCTGGTAAAAGAGATTCGCCGCGAGCGCCTGTTTCACCAGCGTTTCGCGCTTGCGCTTGTTGCGCCACAGCTTCGGTAATTTCAGAATCAGGTCTTCCAGGCTGTCTTCTCCGGCCACGGTTAATTCCACGCTTTTGATCTTGTCGTCGACCTGGTAGTCCCGTTCGGCCTCCAGCGTCGACGCGAGATACAGCGCATCGCTATAGGTATCGGCCGATTCTTCGTTAGGTAAAGTCTTTGTGATAATTAACGGCGTGTTGGCCTCGTCGATGAGCACGCTGTCGGCCTCGTCGACGATCGCGAAACACAGCCCGCGCAGCAGCAGCCTGCTGCCCGCGTCGGGCTGGCGCTGCCCCAGGATGCGGCGATACTGGAAGCGCAGGTCTCCGGTGTCTTCGCCCATTTCGATGCGGTCGCGCAGGTAATCGAAGGCGATCTGCTTGTTGGTGGTGTGCACGATGTCGGCGCGGTAGGCCTGCCGGCACTGGTCCGGCTGCATGCCGTCGAACACCGCACTGCCGCTCAAACCGAGCCGCCGGTACAGCGGCAGCATGATTTCGCAATCGCGCTCGGCCAGGTAATCGTTGGCGGTAATGACGTGCACCGGGATTCCGGCGAGCGCCGCGGTGCAGGCCGGCAGCGTCGCGGTCAGGGTCTTGCCCTCGCCGGTTTGCATTTCGGCGAGCATGCCGTTCATCATCAGCCAGCCGCCGTACAGCTGGACGTCGAAATGGCGCTTGCCGAGTACCCTGCCGGCCGCCTCGCGGATGACGGCGAAGGATTCGATCATCAACGCCTCCTGCAATCCCTTGCGGTGCAGCCGCGCGCGCAATTCGCCGATCACGACATCGAGCTCTTCGTCGCTGCAATCCCGCGCCGCAGCCTGGTACTGGTTTACCCGGCGAACAATTGCACGCTGGCTAAAGCGCCTGCGCCGCAGCCAGCCGCGCTGGCGCTCGATCCAGTCGGCCAGGGCCTGCTCGATCTCGTCGCGCCGCGACTCGCGCCGCTGCGGGTAGCTGCCGAGGCTGATGCCGGGCTTGATCGACAGTTCAGACATTGAACTGCCTCAGGAATACCTGTCGAATACGCCGGTACCACTGGCTCGCCAGCGGTTCGGCGCCGTGATCGACGCGCACATAGGCGCGGGTGCCGAACGGAATCTGCGCACCGGCGAAATCGGGCTGCAGATCGACCAGGAACACCTTCTCGGTGGTAACCGACTGGTTGTTGTTGTCGGGCTTGACGATAAATTTGCCGCCACCGGTGGTCGCGAGCGCCGGACTCGGCAGCAGGTTGGTTGCTTCCGGCGCCTGGCGCAGGATATTCGCCGAAAATTCGATGCCTGGTTTCGACGCGAATCGAATACTGATGTCGACGACCTTCTGACGCAACTGGCCGATGTGATCCTGGCTCACCGCCATGCGCACCGTGGGGATCTCGTCATCGAGGATATAGCCCAGCAGATCACCCTTGCGCACGAACCGTCCCGGCAGGTCATTGGCTTCGGGGAGAACCAGGCGACCGTTCTTGAAGGCGTTTACCGACATGGCCCCGGTTTTTTCGAGGATGAAATCGAGCTCGGATTCCGCCACCTGCAGCTCTCCCCGGACGATGCCGGCCTCGACGTTACTGCTGGCGCGACCGGCGCGGTAACGCGACCTTAATTCCGCTACGCGCGCCCGCGCGATCCTGGCCTCGCTTTGCAGAAACGGATCGTGCAGCGATATCAGCGGCATTCCGGCGCTGACCGGCTGGTTATTGTGAGCCACGAGCGCGCGCACGAAACCATCGTGCTCGGCCAGCAGCCGCACCTCGTCCGGCTGCCAGACGATGCCCTCGTTCAGCGTGTGGGACGGGATCGGCATGAAACCGATAACCGCGACCAGTAAAACCGCGATGGTGATGCTCGATGCCAGCGCCCGGTTGCGTTGTTTAGCGAGAGCGGGACTCGTCGCCAGGTAGCGCAACGCCTTGAATAGCGGCATCAATATCTGCATACCGATCAACCAGGCCGCCAGTAGAATTCCCAGATAAAAGAATTTTTCGGTGACGACGACGAGGATGAACCACAGGATGCCGAGTCGGTAGACCAGCGACAGCAGGCTGTAGGCGATGAACCAGGGCGCTTCACCGGGCGCGTTGGCCGGCGATACCGCGTCGCGCAGTCCGAACAGGTAGCGTTGAAACAGGTATTGCCAATACTGCGCCGAGCGCTGAAACAGGTTGGGGATGCCGAGCGCGTCGGCGAGCACGTAATAGCCGTCGTATTTCAGCAACGGATTGCCATTGAAAAACAGCGATGACACGCCGCCGATCAGGAAGATGTTGAAGCCGATGCTTTGTACCAGGCCAGGCTGTGCCGCCAGGAACAGCAACAGGCCTAGCGCCGCGAGAAACGACTCGACCAGGATTCCGGCGGCGCTGACCAGCATGCGCTTGCAGGGGTTGCGAAAGTGCGTCGCGGTCGACACGTTGACGTAGGGCACCGGCATGAACAGCAGGAAATTGACCCCCATTTCGTGCACTTCGCCACCCTCGAGCTTGGCGCTGAAGGCGTGCCCGAGTTCGTGCACGAACTTGAGCGGCGGGTACAGCAGGAACATCAGCAGCAGGTTGTAGGGCGACAGCGCGTTGATGCCGAAGTGATATTCGATCTGCGGCCAGTGCTGAACCGCCTGCATAATCGTGTATCCCATCAGCACGCACCAGGCGAGCGCTGCCCACTTGCTGAATACCCAGCCGACCCTGGGAAAATGGCGGTTGAGAAAGTCTTCCGGATCCCACAGCGCAAAGCGCAGCGCAACCGGGTTGGCGAAACGCTGTTTGAGGCGTTTTGATTTTTGCTGCGACTGGCGCTCGAACAATTCCTCGGTATCGGCGGAGGCGCCGCTCTTGAGCAGGTCGGCCTGGTAAAGCTTGCCCATCAGGTCGATGATCTCGTCCTGCCCGGGTGTATACTCGTCGAGCTTTGCGCCGACGCGCTGGTAAATTTCCTGCACGCTGAGTTCGCCGTCCATCAGGCCGATAAACTGGTAGGCCGCCGGGTTGAAACGGTGGCTGCGGCCGGTGGTCGTATTCTCCAGCAGGTACCAGATCAGGCCCCGATAATCATGGCGGTGCACCTGCACCTGCTGGTGCAGTTTCGGACGCAGATTCGCGACCCGGTACCAGTGCGGACTGTTCAGGCCATCGCTCATTTCAGCCCATCCCTACGGCCACCACGACCAGATCCAGAGTCGCAACCAGTCGAGTATCTCGTGCGTCCAGATCCAGATCAGGCGCTCCTTGCCGGCGTAGATCTTGCCAATACCCTCCATGCCGGGGCGCAGCAGTGCCGGCGCGTTCGGCATCGACGCTTCGACGCGGAAAATATTGGCGCCATCCTCGGCCTTCGCGACCGAGGTTATCTGCTCGACCAGCAACGGAAACTGTTGCTTCGACAGGCTGGATAGCGTCAGCAGCCCGGCCTGGCCCTTTTCGATATGCGCTATCAGGCCTTCGTCGACCTTCAGGATGATGCGGTATCCCTCGAGCGGCGCAATCTTGAACAGCGTATCGCCGCGCTCTACCGGGGAACCCAGCATCTGGCTCAGATCGCCCTCGATGACGACCCCGTCGAACGGCGCCGTCAGGCGGATGCTTTGCAGCTGTTGCTGCACCAGCTCGATCTCGGCATCGATCTGGTTGATCTGTTCCTTGATCACGCGCACGTTCACCAGGTCGCGCGCCGACTGGGCCTCGCGGTACTCACGCCGCGCCTTCTGCAACCGGCCATTGAGCCTGGTCATCTCCAGCTTCAGTTCCGCGTCGTTCAGCATGGCGACTTCCTGCCCCTTCTCGATAATGTCGCCGGCGCGCACCGACGAAGACAAGAGGTAACCCGAAATCGGCGCCGCCACCACGCGCTGGACTTCGCCCTCGAGTACCGCGTTGGCGGTCACGCGGAACTCGCCCTCTGCCAGGCTCGCGAAGGTCACCATCGCGGCGGTGGTGAGCGCCAGCAGCTTGCCCTGCAGATGCCTGACGCCGAAGAGTCCCTGCAGGCCACGCTTAAGACTCTCGCCGAGCTTGGTAAAAATACTGCTTTCCTGGTCGCGCTTGAGCGCAAGAAAGGGGGTCAGCAACGACAGGGTCTGCTGGCACAGGTCGAGGGTTCTGTCATCGAGCGGCGATTCCTCGCTGCACATCAAGGTGATCGCACCGAATACCCTGCCCTCGGTGACCAGGGGTATGGTCGCGATCGAGCCGGACCCGAACTTGCGCGCCAGTTCCTGGTGCGCGCGCTGGATGACCTTGCTCTCCTTGTCCGGGAACAGGATCATGCCGTCCTGCTCGACCGCCTCGTCCATCGCGTCGGCAATCTTGCGCACCAGGTTCGAGCGCTGGTCGAACTCGGCGCTATTGGACAGCGCGACCAGGTCGCAGTGATGTCCCTGCATTTCGGCGAAGGCCACGCGCTCGCAATTGAACTGGCTGGTGAGCTCCGCCACCATGCGCATCAGCCCCTGCTGGTAACTGTTTTGTTCGAAGCAGCTTGCCAGCAGGCCGACGACGCTGGTATAGAACGGGTCGCTTTCCGGCTTATCGACGCTGGCGAGGCCGAGCCAGCGAATGCTGTGCTTGATCGACAGGAATACACCGAGGTGCTTGGAAGCCGGCAAATGTTTCATCTTGATCGCGATCACGCCGGCCAACCGGGAGCGGATGTAAACCGGCTTGGCGAAGTAATCGAGCGCCTGCTCGTTGATCACGTGTGCTCTGGGCAGGCAGACTTCACCCCGCTTTTTAAGCGCATACTTCGCCACCGCGAAGAAATCCTGGTGCTGTGACAGATCGTCGGGCCAGCGCGCCAGCAGATGCAGCTGATCATTACCCTGGCCGGGCACCAGGAACACCGCCGAATACACGCCGGGCAGCAGGCTGCATACGGTTGCCAGCCATTTTTCCGAGAAGCGGTTATGCATCCGGACGCATCTCCCGCGGCAATGTCAAATCCTGCGCGACGCGCGGCCACAACAGGCCCAGCACCGCGTCGGTATGGGTTTCGATTTCATCGACGATAATTTCGTCGATGTTTTGCGGCAGGCGCGAAAACCCGGGTACCTGTTCGATACTGCGCGTGATCAGGTCGCGGTGTTCGCCGACGCGCGGATCCTGGCAGAATTGATGCGCCAGGTTTACCACGTCGACCGCGACACGGTATTCTGCGCTTGCCTTGCGTGGCTCCAGGTGAAACTCCGCCACCTGCTGGTAGACCGGGGGCAGATGCCAGAGCTGCATCAGCTCGGATCCCACCTGGCGGTAATCGAAACCCAGGTATTCCCGTTCGGCCTCGGCGATATCGCGCTGGCGGATCTGGCTATCCTCGAGCGCCAGCAGCGAAGCCTCGGGCGAATTCAGAAATAGCGCGGCGTGCCCGATTTCGTGCAGCAGGCCGAGGGTAAAGAAAACGTGATGGGTTTGCGCCTTGCTGTGCTGGCCGACCGTTCGGGCGGCAATTCCGCATTGCACGTTATATTTCCAGAACGCCCTGAGGTTGAGGACCTCTTCGGGTATCGCCGAGAAGGTGCGCATGCACAGCGTGCCCAGCATCAGGTCGTGCAGCTGCATCAGGCCGATCAGGCTGATCGCCTGGTACAGGCTTTCGCAACCGCGGGGAAACCCGAAGTACTGGCTCTGCGCCATGCGCATGATCCGCACCGCGAGCATCGAGTCACGCTCGATCACTGCGACGAAGTCGTCGATCGTGGTACCGGAGTTCATCAGCAGATCTCGAATCGCGACGTAGACGTCGGGCATTGAAATCTGTTCCGCCATGTCGCCGACGAATTCACGTGCAGCTTTCATTGCAAGCTATCCTGTTCGGGATTAAGCCAGGATGATCCTCTCCATGTCTGCGCTTATCGACCTGGCTTCACCCAGCGAGTTTTCAAGTTCTTCCTGCGAAAGCCCGGTCAGCGCCTGAACCTCCGCATCAAACGGTGTATCGGCAATCTCGTCCTTTTCTGTAGCACCGCTCCGGGCGCAGGCGTGGGCCAGGTGCATCAGCGTGGTTTCGACCTGGAATTCGCTCGTATTGGCCGGCATCGGCTGGTTGCGGGTCAGGATTTGCAGCTTGTCGGGCAGGTTCCAGTTGGCCATCAGCATCGCGCCGATATCGCCGTAGTGGCAGCCGAGAATCTCCATTTCGGCCTCGTGTATCTGCTTGCCCTGGTCGGCGGCGATCTTCTGCGCCGCGATCGCCTGCAGCGGGAACTTGGAGTACAGCACCAGGTGGCCGATTTCGTGCAGCAGACCGGCGATGAACAGGTGCTCGCTCTTCGCCAGCTTCATCTGCTCGCCCAGCAGCCGCGCCAGTACTCCGGAGAACAGGCTGGCGCGCCAGAAGGTATCCAGCGGCATGATGTCGTTGGGCAGTTTCAGGCTCGAAATCGCCGAGATACCCAGCACCATGTTGTGCAGCTGGGCGATGCCGATCATGTTGACCGCGCGCGAGATGCTTTCCACCGGTTCCGGGAAACCGAAAAAAGCGCTGTTGACGACCTTCAGCACGCGCGTCGACAGGTTCGGATCGAGGCTGACGACCTCGGCAAAATCGTAAATGTCCGAATGCGGATCGTCCATCAGGCGCCGCAGCTTGAGGTAGACCTCGGGCAGCGAAACCAGCTCGGTAACTTCCTTGAGACGTTGTTCGATTTCTGACATGGCTGTATAGCTGGGATTATTGTTGTTCGCCTGGTTCGAATCGGCCAGACCCACGGCCAGACCCGGTTTCGTGAAATTCACGAGGAGTATAGTTTAAATATCCGACCTGGCACTAAATCCTGCCATCCGCAGGCTGTTGCGAGAACCAGCCAAGAAGGAGTGTAATAAAGCAGACCGGCAGCATGACCGCGTAGGGCTGCCGATATCCTGACGGTTTAAATCATCTGGGCTCAAGGTGATTGCAGCAACGTATTGTCGCTGATCGACACGACGGCACCGTCGTTTGCAACAAATGCCGCGGCAATAGACTGGATCTCCGCTCTGACCGCGGCATTGGTAGCGGCGCTGTTGAACGGGTCTGCCGCGGCACTTAACAATGAACCATGGTTGCCAACCACAAATTTCACGCTGTGGCGAAGATCGACACCTGGCCCCTGACTGGTATTGACCTGCGAAAGCCCCAGTAAACCGAGCAACGGCTCGGTCCCCGCGAGCGGCGCTGCTACGGTATTCGACGAATCGTTGCCATCGGGCACCCTATTTGGCACCACCAGGTCCGAAGGAGAACTATTGCCCCCGACCATTTCAAAAAACAATATGCCGGCACCCTTGGCTGCCAGCGAGGACGCGTGATTAACCGGGTCAGCCGAGTCGACCAACGCCTGGGCGGCGCCCAGGAAGGATTCGTAGTCGGCAGTCCCCTTCGAAACGCCGGCGGCCGCGAGTCCGGCGACGATTGACGGCGAAAAAGACGCCGAGCCATCCAGTATCTTCGGTATGCCGCCACCGCCAAATACAAAAACCGCATCCCTGACATCAGGCTCAAGCGCGGCAAACGGCGTGCCCACGATTGCACCCAGCGAATGGCCAACAAAATAGATTCGGTTAACATCGAAGCCGTTTGCACCCGCAGTAAGCGAATTGGCCCTTATTGCGTAGGTCAATGCAAACAGATCGGATATAGACTGGCGCAGGTTATCGCGGGTATTCAGCAGGTTGGTTAAATTGACGAAATGTCGGCCGGAGCTGTCGGTAATGCCGTCCGGTGCCGCGAGCGTGATGTCTCCCGTAGTCGGATTCTGCGTAACCAAGTCAAGATCGAAAGTGCGTTCGGTACCACCACCCAGGCCCTGGTAAAATTGGGATCCATCGGTTTCGTTGCCGGTCAGTCCATGCAAGGGCAAATCGATCGCCGCCACGGCGAAGCCGGCCAACGCAAAAGCGTCAGCAATCGCCAGCATCGTTGCCCTGTTGGTCGTAATGCCGTGCTGATATATCACTATCGGATAGGTTGACGGCTGGCCGGCCTTAGGCACGGAAACCATCAGCGGTATGCTCTGGTTGCCGGTCGACGCTGGCGTCAATCGACCCGGAATGAGGCTGGTCAGGTCGTTGCCAGCCCCATCCTGCCAAAAAGAGGCCAGCGGCGATGGATCGTTCACCGAGGCCGCCGCCGCCAGGTAGTAAGGGACCGAGATGGTCCCAACGTAGATGTCGGCCAGTCCGAGCGGTGAATCCACAAGTCCGGTCGGTGCCGCTGCCAGGCTCGTCGGTGGCACCGATGACCGGGCCAGAAAGCGAACCTGGTTCAAGACATCGGTGATCGACTGGGTGGTGAACGACCAACTCAGGATGATGTCATCGGCATCGACTCCGGCATCGAAGGTTTCCACCGCGCCTTCATTGAAGTTGACCAGCGCGCGCAGCGGATCGAGCGCAACCGCCTGGGCGTCGGTGAGTGCCGGAAACTGGCTGACACCCCCAACCTGCAGCGGGGTGGTCAGTTTGGCGAAGGTATAGGCGCCTGACACGCCCATCTGATTACCGTCTGAACTTTTTAGACCATTGGTCACGACAACATAGTAACTGGACTTCGGATTCAGGGGCCTTAGCGGCTGGAT
>JAOTUD010000645.1 GCA_029864065.1 Gammaproteobacteria bacterium
ACAATGGACGCGGCAAAATTGCCGCGTTTTTGTTTTGCGCAACGATAAAAGCCTGATGCGTTGGCGTGACCGCGAGGCCGATACGCCCGAGGTAATAATGCTGGCGCAGTCCGAGATCGAAAACCTTGAGGCTGGATTCGATCACGTCGTTTTCCTCGGCCTCGACGACTCCGGTCCTCTGTTCGCGCTGGACGTTTCGCGGCATCACGAGCGAAAACTCGAATCCGTCGTCAGCACCAACGAGTTTATCGATTTACGCGACGTGGGCTGGCTGCTCGATGCCCAGCAGGCCGCTCAGCTCGCCTACGCGCGCGGTCTGCTGTTCTGGAACCGGCATCATCGTTACTGCGGAGTTTGCGGCAGCACTACGCAGAGCGAGAATGGCGGGCACATGCGGCGCTGCACCAACCGTTCCTGCGGACGCATGCATTTCCCGCGTACCGACCCCGCCGTGATTATGCTGGTCGAGGATCGCTCGGATCCGGACCGGCCACGTTGCCTGCTGGCGCGCAATTCGAGGTTTCCGAGCCGCGTTATGTCGACGCTGGCGGGATTCGTCGATCCGCTGGAAAGCCTCGAGGAAACGGTGGCGCGCGAAGTGCGCGAGGAGTGTGGCATCAGGGTAGGGGAGATCGAGTACCAGGCCTCGCAACCCTGGCCTTTCCCGTCGTCGATCATGCTCGGTTTCAGGGCCCAGGCGCTCGATCGGGAAATCATCGTCGACGGCGTGGAAATCGAGGAGGCTTACTGGTTCGACGTGCCACAGCTCAGGGAATTCGGCGAATGGGGAGACGCCGGTGATAACTTTTGCCTGCCCCGTCGCGACTCGATCGCGAGGTTCCTGGTCGAGTCATGGATTGCCGAGAATTCGACTGAGCGGCGAAGCTGAGCGAGGCCGGATCGTTGCCGCACCGGCCCCGTCAGTCGTCGTTTATGCGCACTTCCGTTCGTCGTAGAACTGCTCGTTGACGGCTTCCGATTGCCGATCGGCCAGGCCGGTGTCAGCGGCCTGCTTGAGATCGCCGGTAACATGACCCCTGGCCGAACGCCGTCGCGCGTCGAGTTCGTCGAGCGTCAGCGCTCCGAGCTGTACCGAAATTAAATCCGGGCGGCTCAGGCCGATGTCGTCGAGCAGGCGGTCGCTCAGTCGTATCAAGTTTCGCAAATCACGGCGTTGCTTCGCGCGCAACCGGTAACCGGCAACCGCCGCGGCCAGGCGCGCGCGTAGCGTGCCGATCAAGGCGATAATTGACTTCGAACGAATGCGACGCACACGCTGTTCGTATGCCCTGTAGTCGGATTCCGTCGCGCGATGCACAAGGCCGTTTCCGGTGTTGGCATCGACGATCGATGCGATCGCTAAAGTAAATGGTTTCATGTTAGTTTTCCTCGTTTTAATGTTTAACGAAATATTGCTCCACGCATGGAATATATGGCTTGTAAGCGCTTGTCACAAACGATATATTCTGCATAATGCATTAGAAAAACTATAATGAATCGCTTACCACCGCTAAATTCGCTACGCGCCTTCGAGGCTGCCGGTCGTCACCTGAGCTTTACCCGCGCGGCCGCCGAGCTACATGTTACCGCCGGTGCGATCAGTCAGCAGATTCGGGTACTCGAGGAGTTTCTCGAAACCAGGCTGTTCAAGCGACTGAATCGCGCTATCGTGCTGACCGACGCCGGGCAATTGTTCCTGCCGCTGATCAGCAGCGGTTTCGAGCACTTCAGCGAGGCGGTCGGCGTGGTCCGCGGCCGGCGTAGCGAGGGCCCGTTGACGATTACGTCGGCGCCGTCCTTCGTTTCCAAGTGGTTGATACCGCGGCTCGCCAGTTTCAAATCCCGGCATCCCGGTATCGATGTCCGCATCGATACTTCCGACCGGCTCGTGGATTTCGTGCACGAGGATATCGATGTCGGCATTCGCTTCGGCGACGGGGTTTATCCGGATCTCGAGACGGTATACCTGTTTTCATTCGACCTGATTCCGGTATGCAGCCCGTCGCTGCTGGCGCAGGGCGATGGACTGAGACGGGTTTCCGATCTAAAGAATTACACGCTGCTGCACAGCAATTACGATGAGCTGGACCCGGGCTTTCCGGACTGGTCGATGTGGTTGAAAGTCGTCGAGGCCGACGACGTCGACGCGCGGCATGGTATTTACTTCAACCAGTCGGACCTGCTGTTCCAGGCCGCGCTCGACGGCCAGGGCGTGGCCCTGCTCGCCAACGTCATGGCGGAGCCCGAGATCGAGGCAGGCAGGCTGCTGCAGCCCTTTGCCGCGCGGCTGCCGGTGAAGCT
>JAOTUD010000646.1 GCA_029864065.1 Gammaproteobacteria bacterium
CTCGACGAACCCACAACCGGGCTCGATCCCCAGTCGCGGCGCAACCTTTGGCAACAGGTGCAGCAGGTCAAGGAGGAGGGCGCGACGATACTGCTGACCACGCATTACATGGAAGAGGCCTACGAGCTTTGCGACGAGATCGCGATCATGGACCATGGCCGCATCATCGCCCACGACGCGCCGGACGCGCTGCTCGCGGCGCATTTCGACGACGTCGTGGTGCAGATCCAGGCTGCCGATATCCCGCGTGAAATCGGCGAGCGCGAGTTCCAGGCGATTTATCGCAACGACAGCGCCCATATCATAACGGGCGATGTCAACAAAACCATTGAGCAGCTGCTGCATCTCGACATCCCGCTGAATCACCTGCGCATTCGCGCGCGCAATCTCGAGGACCTGTTCCTGGAACTGACCGGCAAGGAATTACGCGGCTGATGTGGAATAGAATCTACGCGCTGTTCGTCGCGCGCAACCTGGAATTCATTCGCGACCGGTCGTCGCTGGCCTGGAGCGTGTTGCTGCCGATCCTGATTATCTTTGTCTTCGCCTACGCGTTTACCGAGGATAACCCGGAAAAGTTCAAGGTCGGGATGATCGCCGGCGGCGTGCTCGAGGGCGCCGCGGCGGAATTCGGCAATACGCGCTTCATCGGGTTTATCGAGTTCGACGAGGTCGAGACCAGCCTGTCCAGGGTGGAGCGTCACCAGATCGACCTGCTGTTCGATCCGAACACGAACCGCTACTGGATCAACCAGACTTCGCCCAACGGCTATATCGTCGAGAAACTGCTGATCGCGGCTTACGCCGATTCCGGGGAGACGCTACGGCGGATCCTGGTCGAGGGGGATGAAATTCGCTACGTCGACTGGGTCATACCCGGGGTCATCGGCATGAACATCATGTGGGGCGCCCTGTTCGGCATCGGTTACGTGATCGTGCGCTACCGCAAGTTCGGCGTGCTCAAGCGCCTGCGCGCGACGCCGGTGACCGCGATCGAGTTCCTGACCGCACAAATACTGTCCCGGCTTTGGCTGATGATCGCGGTCAATGTCGTCATCTTCGTCGCAATGGATGTCGTCGTCGACTTTCGCATGCATGGGTCTTACCTGAACCTGTTCCTGGTATTTACGCTCGGCAGCATCAACCTGATTTGCTGTGGCCTCGTGGTGGCCGCGCGCGTATCCAGCGAGGAAGTCGCCAACGGGGTTTTGAACCTGTTCAGCTGGCCGATGATGTTTTTGTCGGGGGTCTGGTTTTCGCTCGAGGGCGCGCACCCGCTGATGCAGAAATTCGCGCTGATCCTGCCGCTGACTCATGTCACCGAGGCGGCGCGGCAAATCATGATCGACGGCGATGGCCTGCTGCAGATTTCGGATCACCTGCTGGTGCTCGGCATTTCCAGCGTCATCCTGCTGATCATCGGCGCGCGGATTTTTCAATGGGAGTAGTCTCCGATCAGACCCTGCTGTTTTGCCTGCTGGGCGTGATCTTCGCGCTGCTGGTATGGGGCAGAATCCGCTACGACCTGGTTGCCTTCGGCGCGCTGGTGGTAGCCATCGTGGTTGGCGTCGTTCCCCAGGAAGAGGCGTTTGCGGGTTTTGGTCACCATGCCACGGTAATTATCGCGCTGGTGCTAATCGTAAGCCGCGGCCTGTCGAATTCGGGCGCGATCGAACTGATTGCCCGCCACGTCATCGATGCGGGACGGTCACTGTTCATGCATGTTAGCGTCATGTCGGCCGTGTCGGCGATGCTGTCGGCGGTGATGAACAACGTCGCAGCCCTCGCGCTGCTGATGCCGATCGACCTGCAGGCGGCGAAGAAAGCGAAGCGCAACGCGGCACTGACGCTGATGCCGCTGTCCTTCGCGTCGATTCTCGGCGGCATGATTACGTTGATCGGCACGCCGCCCAATATCATCATCGCGAGTTTTCGCGAACAGGCGTTGGGCGAACCCTTCGGCATGTTCGATTTTACGCCGGTCGGTGCGGTTACCGCGCTTGCCGGGGTCGTTTTTATCGTCGCGGTCGGCTGGCGGCTGATTCCGGTGTCCGCTGGCGAAGAGGGCCGGTCTTCGGTTGCGCCTCCGCACGAGGACTATGTCGCCGAGGTTCGCGTTGCGGAGAACTCGACCGTGATCGATCGCCAGGTGCGCGATCTCGATGCCGAGGCTGATGAAGCCGATGTCGCCATTATCGGGCTGGTACGACGGGGCAAGCGGCTTCCCGGGCGCGCGCGCCGCGAGCAGATCCACAAGGGCGACATCCTGGTCATCGAGGCCGACGCCGAGCACATCG
>JAOTUD010000647.1 GCA_029864065.1 Gammaproteobacteria bacterium
GTCGACGTCGATGCCGATCACCTGGTCGATACCGCCGGCACCGGGGGCGATTCGTCGGGCAGCTTCAATATTTCGACCGCGAGCGCGCTGGTGGCAGCTGCGGCCGGCGCGAGGGTGGCGAAACACGGCAATCGCTCAATGACCAGCAACTCGGGCAGCGCCGACGTGCTCGAAGCGGCCGGCGTCAAGCTCGATATTTCGCCCGAAAAGGTAGCTACATGTATCGACGACGTCGGCGTCGGGTTCATGTTCGCGCCCGCGCATCACGGTGCGATGAAACACGCCATCGGGGCGCGCAAGGAACTGGCGGTGCGCACCGTGTTCAACGTGCTCGGGCCGCTGACCAATCCGGCCGGCGCGCCGAATCAGGTTATCGGCGTGTTCCACGCCGACCTGGTTGAGCTGATGGCCAACGTGCTGAAACAGCTGGGTAGCCGGCATGTCATGGTCGTGCACGCGCAGGATGGCATGGATGAAATCAGTATATCGGCACCAACGCGGGTGGCCGAATTGAAAGACGGTAAGGTCGCTACCTACACCATCAGGCCTTCCGATTTCGGTATGGACGAGGCCTCGCTGGACGAGCTACGCGTCGGTTCGGCCGCTGAAAGTCTGGCAAAGATTCGTGATGTGTTCGCGGACAAACCCGGCGCCGCGCGCGACATTGTCTGTTTGAATGCCGGCGCGGCGATTTACGTGTCGGGCCTGGCCGATTCGCTGGCCGCCGGGGTCGAAGCCGCGCGTAGTGCGATCAGCAGCGGCAAGGCGGCCGAGGTGCTCGACAACCTGGTCAGGCAGAGCAACGCCTGATGAGCGCATCACGGCCGGATATTCTGAACCGTATCCTTGCCCGCAAGCGCCAGGAAATCGAGGCGCGTCGGCGAGAGACTCCTGTCGCCAGCCTGCAACAACGCGCCCGGCAGGCGTCTCCGCCGCGGGGTTTCGTGGCGTCGCTGAGGAAGGCGGTTGAACGCGGTGACGCTGCGGTTATCGCTGAAATCAAGAAGGCGTCGCCGAGCAAGGGCGTCATCCGCGAAGACTTCGACGCGGTCGAAATTGCCAGATCCTACCTTGCGGGCGGCGCGAGCTGCCTGTCGGTACTGACCGACCGGGATTTTTTCCAGGGGCACGAAGACTTCCTGGTGGCCGCGCGCGCAGCCAGCGGTCTGCCGGTGATTCGCAAGGATTTCATCGTCGATTCCTACCAGGTGATCGAATCGCGCGCGCTCGGCGCCGACTGTATCCTGTTAATCGTTGCCGCGCTCGATGACGAATCCCTGGCGGGCCTGCATGCCGAGGCCAGGTCGCTCGGCATGGACGTGCTGGTCGAGGTGCATGATCGTGACGAGCTCGAACGCGCGCTCGGGCTGGATCTCGAACTGATCGGCATCAATAATCGCGACCTGCGGACCTTCGAAACCAGCCTGGAAACGACCATTTCGCTGCTGGAACTGGTTCCCGCCGGATGCCTCGTGGTTACCGAAAGCGGTATCCACAGCCGGGACGATGTGGCGCTGATGCGCAGGCACGACGTGCACGCCTTTCTCGTCGGCGAGGCTTTCATGCGCGCGCCCGATCCCGGCCAGGAACTCCAGAAACTTTTTGCTGAGCGGACGTCATCCCCGCGCCAGCGGAGATCCTGAATTCCGGGGACACAATACTTAACTCCCTCAATATCGATTGCTCTAGAGCAATCCGGATAATGATGTATTGTGTCCCCGGGATGATTTTTATCTTCGGCGAAGCCTTGATGCGCGCGCTCGATTCCGCGCAGGGGCCCGGAAATTTATTCGGTTATTGGTCGTCATCCCCGCGCAAGCGGGGATCTTGCTAAATTTCCGTGATTCCAGTGTCGGTAATGTCTACTGGATTAAGGTGGCAAGGGCGATCAGCGCGTGCCGAACACGACGATGGTCTTGCCGTGGGCCGAGATCAGCCCTTCTTCCTCGAGGGTTTTCATGACGCGCCCGGCCATTTCGCGCGAGCAGCCTACGATCTTGGCGATTTCCTGGCGCGTGATCTTGATCTGCATGCCGTCCGGATGGGTGATCGCGTCGGGTTCGCGCGCCAGGTCCAGCAGGGTGCGAGCGACGCGCCCGGTAACGTCCATGAACGCGAGATTGCTGACCTTGCGGCTGGTATTGCGCAACCGGCTCGCCAGCTGGGAGGACAGCTGGAACAGGATTTCAGGGGTTTCCTTGGCCAGTTGCATGAACTGGTTGTAGTGAATTTCGGCAACTTCGCAGGGGGTGCGGGTGATTACCCAGGCGCTGCGCTTGGTGTGTTCTTCGAATAA
>JAOTUD010000648.1 GCA_029864065.1 Gammaproteobacteria bacterium
CCGCCGCCAACGACGAGATAATCGCAACTGCCCGTTTCAGTCACCGGGCGCCACCACGGGTTGAGGCCTGCCGCGCGCGACCCTCCAGTGACTCAGGAACAGTGCAAACACGATTAGCGCGATGCCGGAAATCCGTTCCGGCGACAGTTCCTCGCCGAGCACGATCCATGCCAGCGACAGGATGACGATCGGTTCGAAATTCAGCAGCAGGGAAAAGATGGCGCTGCCGACGCGGCGGATCGCCTGCAGCGACAGCACGAAAGAAATGACCGAGGCCGCGGCAATCATCACCAGGTATATCCAGCCGATGGATGCCCGTGGCGGCACCAGGTCGAATCCGAGCTGCAGCAGCAGCGCAAACGCGATCGAGGTAATCATGATCCACATCGCGCTGACATAACTGTCGGTTTGCGGCGGAAACTTTTCGTAGCTCAGGATGAATACCGTCGCGCCGATCGCGCCGCCGAAGGCGAGCGCGATGCCTGCCGGATCGAACTCGTGAAAATCGGGGCCGAGCGCGATGGCGATGCCGACAAAGGCAAGCACGAAGGCGATCAGTTCGTGGCGCGCTAACGGCTCGCGGTGAGCGATCCGCTGGTACGCGACAACGTATAGCGGAAAGGTATAAAAAATGACGGCGGCGAGGCTGACAGGGATATAGTTCACCGCGCCGAGGTGTCCGATCGCGGTCGCAAACATGCCGCTTACGCAGAACGCGAACAGCAACGGGTTGACCTTAAGCTTCCAGGATTTTCTCAGGATCAGCACCAGCGCGATCATCAACGCCGCCGACATCAGGAAACGGTATAGCGTCAGCGAAACCGGGGTAGTGCCGGTATCGTAGGCGAGGCGCGACAGCGTCGAGTTGACGCCGTAGAAAATCGCAGCGGTCAAAGCGATTGCGCGGCCGACAATCTGGTTTTTATTCATGGTAGAGTATGCGCTTCAGCAACCCGTATGAGGGTCGATTATGAGCCAGCCAGCCAGCAAAGCAATCAAAGATACGATCCTGATCGAGCATTTACCCTACGAGCTCGATGATGGCATCGCTCGCCGCGCGTCGATCGGGTTGATCGTGCTCGCCACCGACTACACCATCGAGCACGAATGGCGCCAGCTATTCGCCGAGATCGACGGCGTCGCGCTTTACCAGAGCCGGATCCACAACGAAAACCTGATTACCCCGGACACGCTGCGCGCGATGGCGCCGCGCATCGTCGAATGCGCGCGCGTGATAACGCCTGATACCCCGGTAGATGTGATGGCCTACGGCTGTACCTCGGCCTCGATGGCGATCGGCGAAGAAGGCGTGTTCGCCAATATCAGGCAGGCCAAGCCGGACAGTCGATGCACCACGCCGATCACCGCCGCGTTCGCGGCCTTCGACGCCTTCAATGCGAAGCGTATCGGCGTGTTGACGCCGTACCCGGCCGACGTCAACAGGATCGTGTCGGAGTACATTACCGCGCGCGGCTACGAGGTCCCCGTATTCGGCTCTTTCAACGCCGACCGCGATACCGTAGTCGCGAGGATAACGCCGCAATCGATCGAACGCGGCGTGCGTGAACTGCTCGAGCATGCCGAGGTCGACGCGATCTTCGTTTCCTGCACCTCGGTGCGCCTGATGGCGGCCTGCGCCGAACTGGAGAAGAACCTCGGTATCCCGCTAACCTCGTCGAACCACGCGATGGCCTGGCATGCGCTCAGGCTGGCCGGTATCGACGACAGGCTCGGCCGCTTCGGCTCGCTTTACGATTTGCCGCTGCGCCCGGATTCGTCGCGGTGAAACGCCTGATAATCCTGGTGCTGGCCGGATTGACGGCCGTTGCCGCGCAGGCCGCGGAGGTAAAACTGACTTTCGTCGGCGCCAGCAGCGTAGCGCTTGAGAATCCGCACGACCTCAAGTTGTCTGCCGATGGTAAATTCCTGTTTGTTTCCGATGTCGGCAACAATCGAGTTGCAATCCTCGATCCGCAAACCCTGGACCTGATCGCCGATTTCGGCTCGGATCATCAGTCCGGCACCCACGACGTAGATTTCGACTCGCGCGGCCGGGCCTACGTTGCCGACACGCACAATAATCGCGTGACCATCTATGAAATGAACGGCAGCAGCGCGCAGTTGGTTGGCGAGTTGAGCGAGCGCATCCGCGGACCGGAAGGCGTGCTGGTCCATCCCAACGGGCTGATCTATGTCGCCGGCGCCTGGTCGGGCAACGTCGTTGCTTACCGGGACGGCAAAGTCGTCGGCGAGCTGGCCGGGCTGTCGGCGCCGCACGACCTCGAGCTGGCGG
>JAOTUD010000649.1 GCA_029864065.1 Gammaproteobacteria bacterium
AACGCAGCAGTTCCATCACCTGGTCCCAGGTCGGCACCGCCAGCAGCGCGGTTTCGATCGCGCGCGGCGCCTCGTGCAGTCGCAGCACCGCGCGCGTGATGACGCCCAGGGTGCCTTCCGAGCCGACGAACATTTGCCGCAGGTCGTAACCGGTGTTGTTCTTCAGCAGGTCGAACATCGACGACACCACGCTGCCGTCGGCGAGCACCACCTCGAGGCCGAGCAACTGGTCGCGCATCATGCCGTAGCGCAGCACGCGCACGCCGCCGGCGTTGGTGGCGATATTGCCGCCGATGGTGCAGGACGCGCGCGCGCCGAGATCGAGCGCGAACATGAGCCCGTCCTCGGCGGCGCGCTGCTGCACGGTCTGCAGGATCGCGCCGGCTTCGACCACCATCGTGCGCGCGCGCGCATCCATCGATTCGATGCGGTTCATGCGCTCGCTGGAAAGCACGATATCGGCCGCGGTCGATTGGTGGCCGCCGGCGAGCCCGGTCATGCCGCCCGCGGGCACCACCACCTGCCCCGCCGCGTGGCACAACCGCATCACCCGGGACACCTCGTCGGTGGTCTTCGGCCGCAGCAGCGCGAGCGCTTCGAGCGCCTCGCCCGACCAGATGCCGGCGCTGCGGCCAGAGAGCGCTTTGCCGGTCACAATGCCGGCCGTGCCGACGACGGCTTCGAGCTGTAGCAGCAATTCGCTGTGATTCGCGGGCATGGAATTCATTCTAGTCGCGATGAAGTCGATTGACGAGCCTCCATGACTAAACGTAGCATCGGTACCCCGAAACCAAGGCGGTGGAACAATCGGTATGAGCAGGACCTGCGGCGAGGCATTAATGCAGCTACTCGAAGCCTACGGGGTCACCACCGTTTTCGGCATCCCCGGCGAGCATACGCTCGAGCTTTACCGTGGCATCGAGAAGAGCGAGCTGCGCGCGGTAACACCGCGCAACGAACAGGGCGCGAGCTTCATGGCCGACGGCTACGCCCGCGTCACCGGCGAACCCGGCGTTTGCACGCTGATCACCGGACCGGGTGTCACCAACGCCGCGACCGGCATCGGCCAGGCCTACGCGGATTCGATCCCGATGCTGGTGATTTCCAGCGCGAACGACAGCGCGTCGCTGGGCAAGGGCTGGGGACGCTTGCATGAAACCACCGACCTGTGCGCAATCACGCGGCCGCTTACCGCGTTCAGCGAAATGGTGCTCGATCCCGAGGAACTGCCGGGGCTGGTCGCGCAGGCTTTCGGCGTGTTTCGCTCGCAGCGCCCGCGCCCGGTGCATATCGCGATTCCGCTCGACGTCATGGAAAGGCCCGTCAGCGACGACTGGCAGCCACGGGCCACCGCAAAACTGCCCGTGCCGGTGCCGTACGAGATCGACGCCGCGGCCGACCTGCTCGCGGCAGCCGAGCGCAGCGTCATGGTCGTCGGCGGCGGCGCGCAGCTGGCGTCCGCCGAGGCCACCAGGCTGGCCGAGCGCCTCAACGTCGGCGTGATCGCGTCGAACGCCGGCAAGGGCATCGTGTCCGACGCCAACCGGCTGAGCCTCGGCGGCGGCATCATCAGCCCCGCGGTACAACAGTACCTGGCCGAGGCCGACCTCGTGCTCGCCATCGGCACCGAGCTCGCCGAGGCCGACAGCTTCGTCTACGACCTGAAGATCAACGGCAAGTTGATTCGCATCGATATCGATCCGGCGCGCTTTCGCGACGCGTTCCCGGCGGACCTCGCGGTGCTCGGCGACGCGCGCGCCGCCTGCGAGCAATTGCTGGCGGCGCTCGACGGACGCGACATCGGCACCGCCGCGCGCGACACCGTCGCCGAACTCGACGCGGTGCGCAAGCGACAGGCCTTCGATTTTAGCGATACGGAAAAACAGCACGTGCGGCTGCTGAACGCGCTGCGCAACGCGCTACCCAACGATGCCATCGTGTTCGGCGATATCACGCAACTGGT
Organism: Gammaproteobacteria bacterium; assembly: GCA_029864065.1. Taxonomy (GTDB): domain Bacteria; phylum Pseudomonadota; class Gammaproteobacteria. The sequence goes on from JAOTUD010000649.1 coordinate 1,964, forward strand.
CTATACCGGTACCGCGGCGATGAAAACCTACCTGCCGCGCACCTGGTTTTACCCGGCCGGCTTCGGCACGCTGGGCTGCGCTCTGCCCGGCGCGATCGGAGCCAAGCTGGCGCTACCCGACCGCACAACGGTCGCGCTGGTCGGCGACGGCGGCTTCATGTTCACGGTCAACGAACTCGCCACCGCGGTCGAGGAAAAACTCACCATCCCGGTCATCATCTGGCATAACCACAGCTACGCGATGATTCGCGACGGCATGACCAAGCGCGGCATCCCCGAGATCGGCGTCAATCCAAGGGCGCCCGATTTCATCAAACTCGCCGA
>JAOTUD010000068.1 GCA_029864065.1 Gammaproteobacteria bacterium
TGGTGTTCATGCCGAGAAACGATTCGACCCAGAAAGAATGTGAATTCGCGCTCGAACTGATGGCCTACGAAGAGGGACAGATAGTACTGGGTTGGCGCGACGTGCCGACAGACAACAGTTGCCTGGGTTTTAGCGTCAAACCGAAAGAACCGGTGATACGCCAGTTTTTCATCAGCCGCGGAGAAAATTGCGCCGATATCGCCGCATTCGAACGCAAATTGTTCGTTATCAGGAAGCGAGCACACTTCAGAATTCGAAAACTGAAACCCGAGAACCACGATGAGTTTTACGTGGCTTCCATGTCTACCAGCACCCTGCTGTACAAGGGAATGGTGCTGGCGCTGAACCTGCCGAATTATTTCCTCGATCTCAACGATGAACGCGTCGAGTCGGCCCTGGCGTTGGTACATCAACGTTTCTCGACCAACACCTTTCCGAGTTGGGAACTGGCCCAGCCGTTCCGTTTCCTGTGCCACAACGGCGAGATCAATACCGTACGCGGCAATATCAACTGGATGCAGGCGCGGCGGGCAAACATGCAATCCGAGCTCATTGGCGAAGATCTCGAAAAACTCTGGCCGCTGATTGGCGATGGTAACTCCGACTCGGCGACCTTTGACAACGCCCTGGAACTGCTGGTCGCTGGTGGATACTCCCTGGTCCACGCGGTGATGCTGATGATCCCCGAGGCATGGCTGGACAATCCTCTAATGGATGACAATCGCCGGGCATTTTACGAGTATCACGCCGCGCTGATGGAACCCTGGGACGGACCGGCCGCGATAGCCTTCACCGATGGACGTCAAATTGGCGCCACCCTCGATCGCAACGGGCTGCGACCGGCTCGTTACCTGATAACAGATGACGATACCGTGGTGATGGCATCGGAGATGGGCGTGCTCGACATCCCCGAAGAAAAGATCGTCAAGAAGTGGCGACTGCAACCCGGGAAGATGTTCCTGATCGATCTAGAACAGGGACGCATCATCGATGATGAAGAGCTCAAGGAACAGCTGGCGGGCGCCAAACCCTATCAGCAATGGCTAAATGAAACCCAGGTGAAACTCGCAGACGTGCCGGCAGAAGTGGCGGCCATGGTCCCGGATTCGGCCACCCTGCTCGATCGCCAGCAAGCGTTTGGCTACACCCGTGAAGACATCGATTTTTTCCTCAAGCCGATGGCGCTTACCGGTCAGGACCCGGTTGGCGCGATGGGCCGCGACATTCCGCCGGCGATACTATCGCATCGCGCCAAGAATCTATTCGACTACTTCAAGCAGAATTTCGCGCAGGTGACCAATCCGCCGATCGATCCGATCCGTGAAGAACTGGTAATGTCACTGGTTTCGTTGATCGGCCCCAGGCCAAATTTGCTGAATCTCAAAACCGGCGGCAAACACAAGCGCCTCGAGGTTCACCAACCTATTCTCTCCAGCGTCGACCTGGAGAAAATTCGCCGCATAGAGGATTTCGAACAGAGCGCTTTCAGAACCTACACGCTGGAACTTGTCTATCCTGCAGTCGAAGGCAGTGCAGGAATGGAAGAGGCGATCGACCGTCTGTGCGAAAAGGCCGGCAAGGTCGTCAGGGAACGCGGTTACAACATTCTCATCCTGTCGGATCGGGGAATCGATGCCGATTCCATTGCGATACCGGCACTATTGGCAACCGGTGCGGTACACCACTATTTGATCCGGGAGGGGCTGCGTACCGATGTCGGCATCGTGCTGGAAACCGGCGAGGCACGCCAGGTTCACGACTTCTGCCTGCTGGCCGGATACGGCGCAGAGGCGATCAATCCCTACCTGGCGCTCGACAGCATTACCCACATACTGCCCAGGCTTGACAACGAGCTGACCGTGGAGGAAGCCCATCACCGTTACATTAAAGCAGTCAACAAGGGCATGCTGAAGGTAATGTCGAAAATGGGGATCTCGACCTACCAGTCCTATTGCGGGGCACAGATTTTCGATGCGGTAGGCCTTGCAAGCCAGTTTGTCGAGAAATACTTTTACGGAACCGCTACCGCGATAGAAGGTGTCGGCCTCGATGAAATCGCCGAGGAGACGGTTCGACGCCACAAGGCGGCCTACGGCGATCAACCGGCGCTGCGCAACGCGCTCGAGATCGGTGGTGAGTTGGCCTTCCGTCACCGCGGCGAGAATCACGTCTGGACACCGGAGACTATCTCGCTGCTGCAACATGCGGTGCGTTCCGGCGACTACGGCAAGTACCAGCAATATGCCGAAATCATGAATCGCCCAGGCGACCGGGTAAAAAACCTGCGGGGACTATTCGAATTTAAATTCGATCGCGATCCCGTACCTGTCGAGGAAGTCGAACCGGCCGAGGAAATTGTCCAACGCTTCGCCACTGGAGCAATGTCTTTCGGTTCCATCTCGTGGGAGGCGCATACCACGCTGGCGATTGCCATGAACCGTCTCGGTGGGCGCTCCAATACCGGTGAAGGCGGTGAGGAAGCCGAACGTTTCGGCACCTTACCCAACGGCGACTCGATGCGCTCCCGGGTAAAACAGATTGCCTCGGGTCGCTTCGGTGTTAGCGCCGAGTACCTGGTGAATGCGGACGATATCCAGATCAAGATGGCTCAGGGTGCCAAGCCGGGTGAAGGTGGTCAGCTGCCTGGACACAAGGTCAATGAGTGGATTGCAAGGGTCAGGCATTCAACGCCCGGTGTCGGCCTGATCTCGCCACCACCGCACCACGACATCTATTCGATCGAAGACCTGGCGCAGTTGATCCACGATCTGAAGAATGTGAATCCGCAAGCCAGAATCAGCGTCAAGCTGGTATCGGAAGTCGGCGTGGGTACCGTGGCTGCCGGGGTTGCCAAGGCGCATGCAGATCACGTTCTGATATCAGGTTCGGAAGGCGGTACCGGCGCGAGCCCGCTAACCTCCACCATGCATGCCGGCTCGGAATGGGAGATAGGCCTGGCAGAGACCCACCAGACCCTGGTTCTCAATGATCTGCGCGGACGTATCGCGGTGCAGGCAGACGGTGGCATGCGCAGCGGCCGCGATGTTGTGATCGCGGCCTTACTGGGGGCGGACGAAGTTGGCTTCGGCACCATCGCATTGATCGCGGAAGGTTGCATCATGATGCGTAAATGCCATCTCAATACCTGCCCGGTGGGTGTTGCCACGCAAGATCCCGAACTGCGCAAGCGATTTACCGCGCGACCGGAAGATGTCGTCAACTTTTTCATGTTCGTGGCCGAGGACGTACGCGAATGGATGGCCAAACTCGGCTACCGTAGCTACAACGAAATGATCGGTCATGCAGACCGTCTCGATACGCACAGCGCTTTTCAGCACTGGAAAGCGAAGGGGCTGGATTTCAGCGGCATTTTCACGGTACCGGATGCCGGCAAGGAAGTTGCCATCTTCAATTGCGAAAGCCAGGATCACGGACTCGACCAGGCGCTTGATCGCATGCTCATCGAAAAAACGGCTGCGGCACTGGAGCATGGAAAGCAGGTACGTCTGGAAGACGTAGTGGTCAGCAACGTAAATCGTTCGGTGGGCGCCATGTTGTCCGGTGAAGTCGCGCGCCGTTATGGTCACGCCGGCCTGCCGACCGACACGATTTACATAAAGTCCAGGGGCAACGGTGGTCAAAGCTTCGGCGCTTTCCTTGCTTCGGGCATCACCCTGGAGCTGGTGGGAGAGGCAAACGACTATACCGGCAAGGGCCTGTCAGGTGGGCGCATCATCGTCTATCCACCGCCCGAATCGCCGATCAAGGCTGATGAAAATATCATTATCGGTAATACCGTTTTGTACGGCGCGATTGACGGGGAAGTATTCTTTTCCGGTGTTGCCGGTGAACGCTTCTGTGTTCGTAACTCCGGCGCGATCGCCGTGGTGGAGGGCGTTGGGGACCATGGCTGTGAATACATGACCGGAGGCTGCGTGGTTGTACTTGGCCAGACCGGCAGAAATTTCGCCGCCGGCATGAGCGGCGGGGTCGCCTACGTGCTGGACGCGGATGGCATGTTCGAGCGGCGCTGCAATCTTGCGATGGTAGATCTCGAACCGATCACCGACGAAGACGACGCGCTGGAGAATACCGAACACCAGGGCGGCGACCTGGAGGCTCATGGACTGGTGGATATCATGCATGACCTGTCCCGCTGCGATGATCAGCGACTGAGGATGCTGATCGAAAAACACCATCAGCTTACCGGTAGCGCCAAGGCGGCTGCGATCCTCGAGGACTGGGATGGTTACCGATCACGTTTCGTCAAGGTTATGCCGGTGGAGTATCGCAAGGCGCTGCAAAAGATGCAGGAACAGGCCAATGATGCCGACAATTCAAGTGTCAGCATGGCGGTAGGGGTCTGATCAATGAATCAACCTAAAATGTGGATCGACGCAGAGAGCTTTGTATTCCCGCCAAATAAGGGGTTTAACCATGGGTAAACCTACCGGATTCATGGAAATCCGCCGTCGTGATCGAAGCTACGCGCCGGTCGAGGATCGCCTCGGGCATTATGCTGAATTTGTGCTGCCACTCGGAGAAGATGGAACGCGCGAACAGGCCGCGAGATGCATGGACTGCGGTATTCCATTTTGCCATCACGGATGCCCGGTAAACAACATCATACCGGAGTGGAACGACCTGGTTTATCACGGCGACTGGCGTGAGGCCCTGAATGTGCTGCACTCTACCAATAATTTTCCTGAATTTACCGGACGGCTCTGCCCTGCGCCCTGCGAGGCATCCTGCACCCTGAACCTCGATGACGCCCCGGTAACGATCAAGACCATCGAATGTGCAATCGTCGATCGCGGCTGGCAGGAAGGCTGGATCGAGCCGCAGATACCGGCCCGAAAAACCGGCAAACGCGTGGCGGTCATCGGCTCCGGGCCTGCCGGACTGGCGAGCGCTCAACAGTTGGCGCGCGCCGGCCACCAGGTCGTTTTGTTCGAAAAGCAGCGCCGCATGGGGGGACTGCTGCGTTACGGAATTCCTGACTTCAAGATGGAGACTGTGGCGATCGACAGGCGCATCGCACAGATGCAGGCCGAAGGCGTACGCTTTCGCCCGAACAGTCACGTCGGGGTCAATGTACCCGCCAAACAACTGCGCCAGCACTACGACGCCATCGTGCTGGCCTGCGGCTCGGAGCATCCACGGGACCTCGAGGTGCCCGGGCGGGACGCGGATGGCGTACATTTCGCGATGGATTTCCTGACCCAGCAGAATCGTCGGGTGAGCGGCGAAGCCTTTTCTGAGGACGATATTCTCGCGACCGGCAAACACGTCGTCGTCATCGGTGGCGGCGATACCGGGGCCGACTGCGTCGGCACCTCCAACCGGCAGGGCGCCGCCAGCGTTACCCAGCTCGAGATCATGCCGCGTCCACCGGAACAGGAAGACAAACTGCTGACCTGGCCCAACTGGCCGCTAAAACTCCGAACCTCGACTTCTCACGACGAGGGTTGCGAACGGGACTGGTCGGTGGCGACCCGATCGATCTCCAGCGAAAACGGGGTCGTAACCGGCCTCGACCTGGTACGCCTGCAATGGCAGCAGGACGAAAACGGGCAGTGGCAAATGTCAGAAGTCGAGGGCAGTGAATTTACCATCAAGGTGGAACTGATCCTGCTGGCGATGGGTTTTGTCCACCCGGTTCACGAGGGAATGCTGGCCGAACTCGGGATCGATCTGGATAGCCGGGGAAACATCGACGCCACCGAGTCCAACTATCGAACTTCGGTTAAAAGGGTATTCGCCTGTGGCGATTCACGACGCGGGCAATCGTTAGTGGTCTGGGCAATACGGGAAGGACGCCAGGCCGCCCGGGCCATAGACGAATACCTGATGGGTTTTTCCGAACTACCACGCTAGCCGCGGTCTCGTCTCGACGCCCTGACGACCAGACCTCAGGTAACAATACGGATCGGAGAGCAATTTCCTCTAATATTGGAATCGATTGCTCTCTGACACCTTTAATCTAGTTCCTGGGATTTGGAGTTTCCTGAGTTTTACGGACTGAGGCATCGTAATTATTCCTGATTTCGTTGATTACCCGTGTAAGAGTATCGAAATCAACCGTTTCGAATCCGGGTATCTTTTTCAGAATCAAACCGGTGTTTTCGGATACGTCACCATCGGTCAGTCAAGATCCGTAATCATCCTCAATCAGATTCACGGTATCGTTGAGTGGATCCTCGGTGAGAAGTGGCATGGTGACGGTTCCCGAACGACGTAGGGGAACCATCCAACCAAGTAGAGTGAAAGACAAAGGGATCAGGGAATATTGTTAACCCTGATTACCTATGAATCTGAACTATAAAAATTGGAAAGAGTTTGGAATGAAATCCCCGTTTGACGTGTACCCTATTTCCAGGGTCCACCGAAAATTTGGGGTTCCGCTACGAACCAGGCCCCGACTGGTAACAAAACTGGTAAAGATTATGTTGAAAAGAGGAGGATACCCTGGTAATCCGCGGATTCCCCATCAAGGTGACGTAATCTCATAATCCATTGGTCGCCGGTTTTCCCGCGGGGCGCAAGCGAGTCCAGCCGGGCCCACCACCCTTCCCTTTTGAAATCAATTAGTTACGTGAAACCTGGGCTAGGGATACGTGGACTATTAGTCTACCGTTCTCCGCTTGAAAAATCCTGGGAATTTCCGCTTCAAAGTGGCCCATATTACCCGAAGGAGGAGATAGCAGACCTGAAATGCCTCGGATAATTGCTAACGGCTTTGATCTGGCTGTTTACCGAGGTACCGACTCAACAATTCGATTAAACCCTTAACGCGCGGGATTTGATCGTCGTCTGAATATTCCGTATTCGCCGTGCTATCTAGAACCAGGGATTCGTCCTTGTTCGCATCGGTATTTTCTTTCGCTTCTGTGTTTTCGGGGTGAGTCATGAGTACGCCCTGTAATCTCGTACCGCATCATTTTTACCCGTTCAATTAAATATTGGTGTGAAATGGCTCACGCTGAAGGTGAAAAAGCGGACGCTGGGAAATTATCGGCAGGCGGCAAAAAAACGACCTATTCTGTTGAAAACTCGAAAAAAATGGAGGGCTGATTTTCTGCAGAATACCAAAACAATCTGAACTCCGCACAGCACTTGGTAGCTAAGCTCACCAGTAGCCCTGCCGGTCGAGATAGATAGTTATAGCCCCCCCAATATGTTAATTTTTTAAAATCGTTATATCGAAAATATTTTCTCCGAGGAGAAAAAATTGGAGTTTTTCAACAGAATAGATCCTCGTCGTGAAATCTCATTTATCTTTCGCTGCCCACTTAATCAGCCAGCAATTTCTTCAATATCGCCATTTGCGCCCACATGCGATTGCGCGCCTGTGTGACCACAAGGTTTCGTAATCCGTCCAGAATATCGTCCTCCACCTCGACACCCCGCCGCACCGGCAGGCAGTGCATGAACCTGCAGGATTTTTTCGCTGGCCTAAACCAGGTTTCATCGACACACCAGTTCTCATGGTTATTGCGTGCTTTCTGGTCGGCTATTCTGTTGCCATAATTTTGCGTAGCTGCCCAGGATCCCGCGTATAGCACATCAGCCGATTCCATGCCCTCGTCGCGGTCGCTCGTTTCCGTTATCCTCCCTCCACCCTGCTGCGCGGCGGTTCTTGCTCTGTTGATCAGCAACTCTGGCATCGCAAACTCATCGGGCCTGAGCAGGGTCACATCCATGCCGCGTTTCGCCGCCATATACAATGTGTCTGCCGGTACGGCTAAGGGCAATGCTTCAGGATGGTAAACCCAGGAAAACACCAGTTTTCCACCTTTTGCCGGAATACCCAGGTCGTTCAGGGTCTTCCAGTCGGCCAGGGCCTGACAGGGATGCCTGATAGCGGATTCGAGGTTGATCAAGGGAATATCACATAAAGATCTGAGTTCAGTGAAAGCGGAATCCGAGAGATCGGTTTCCAGATTTTCTCTCGACGCCAGTGCCCTGATGCCGATTACATCCGCGTATGAAGCAATTACCGGCACCGCTTCTCGAATATGTTCGGCTGCGGTGCCGTCCATGACAATCCCCGAGCGAGTTTCCAGGCCATGTATCGACATCTCGGGGGAAACTACAAAGGTCCCGCCACCGAGGCGCGTCATCGATGCCTGAAACGAGGTTAAGGTTCTCAGCGACGGATTGAGAAACAATAGCGCCAATACCTTCCCTTGCAGTGCCTGGACTTGCGGATTCCGTTCCAGTTCGCTGGCCAGTTCAAGCAGGTCCTCAATTTCGCCTGCCCTCAAATCAGATAAATCGCAGAATTCTTTCATAACAGAAAATACTTTTGTTATACCCTATGGAAGTCTAACTTAACTGCTAAGACGGATTGCGATTATAATTTTAGTTTATTATGGCCTGTCTAAAAAATGCCAAGCAGCCTGCGATTGCGGCTGACAGCCAGATCGTCGATCATCCAACGTATAGATGCATTTTCCCGCAGGTTGTCAAACCAGCTTTCAAGCCGTTCTTTTGTCGCCGGAAATTTAGGGGTCACCCATTAGGTAATAAGTCAAGTTCAGGCGCAATGATACGCTCCCGAAGCCTGAACTGATAAAGGGGACAGATTTGTTTTCCACATAGATGCTTCAATCGCGATAAAAAAACCTGTCCACCCTTCCGGGTGCTGGTTACTTAATCCGCCAGTATTTCCGCGATACGCTCCGCCGTCACTGCGAGCGGATCGATGCCGGCGCGCTCGAGTTGCAGCAGCATCGATGCTCTCGCATCGCGCGTGCTCCATCCCCGATCGATTGCCGATGTCAGCTCGCGATGCGCAAGTTTCGCCAGCCGCATGGGCACCGATTGCTCCGCGGCCAGTTCGAGGGCAAGCCGACAGTCTTTCTCTGCATGCGCCAGGGTGAAGTCGGCATCGTCGTACTGGCTGGGCATGAAATTGCGAGCCAGGCAATCGAACAATGGGCGACGTCCGTTAAGGCCCTTGCGAAC
>JAOTUD010000069.1 GCA_029864065.1 Gammaproteobacteria bacterium
CGACGGGGTCGTGTCGGCGGGTGGCGTCGGCTTCGATATCTCCTGCGGCGTGCGCTGTCTGCATACCGGTCTGCAGGCCAGCGATATCGCGCTCGCCCGCGAGGCGCTGGCAGACGGGCTCTATCGGCAGGTACCGGCCGGCGTGGGTAGTACCGGTAGCATCCATCTGGGTCAGAGGGAAATGGACAGCATGCTCAACGGCGGGGCACAATGGGCAGTCAAACAGGGTTACGGTCGGGCCGAGGATCTCGAACGCATCGAGGAGCGCGGCTGCATGCAGGGCGCCGATCCATCGCAGGTGTCAGAAAAAGCCCGGCATCGGCAGCGCAATGAAATGGGCACGCTGGGATCGGGTAACCATTACCTCGAGGTGCAATACGTCGACCGGATTTACGACGAGCGCAGCGCCGCGGTGTTCGAACTGCAAGACGGTGATGTGCTGGTCAGTATTCATTGCGGTTCGCGCGGCCTGGGCCACCAGATCGGCACCGAGTTTCTGCGCCAGATGGCGATCAGCGCCGGTCAGCATGGCATTGCCCTGCCCGATCGCGAACTGGCCTGCGCACCGATCAATTCGGATCTTGGACAGTCTTATCTCGGCGCGATGCGTTCCGCGATCAACTGCGCTCTCGCCAACCGGCAAATTATCACGCATTTGACCCGGCAGGTATTCGCGGCGGTTTTTCCGGGTAGCGAATTGCCGTTGCTGTACGACGTTTCGCACAACACCTGCAAACCGGAGTCGCACGTCGTCGACGGGCAAACACGCCGGTTATACGTTCACCGCAAAGGCGCGACACGCGCTTTCGGGCCCGGTCACGCGGAACTGCCGGTAGCACTGCGCGAGGCGGGCCAGCCAGTCCTTATCGGCGGTTCGATGGGGACCTGTTCCTATATTCTCGCCGGCACAACGGAGAGCGAACGGCTTGCTTATAGCTCGGCCTGCCATGGCGCCGGCCGCGCGATGAGTCGTCGCCAGGCGAAGCGGCAGTGGCGCGGCCGGGAAATCATCGATGAACTGAAACGTCGGGGTATTATCATCCGCAGCCCATCCCTGCGCGGTGTTGCCGAAGAAGCGCCGTTGGCTTACAAGGACGTAAGCGAGGTCGTCGACGTGGCCGATCACGCCGGTCTGGCGCGAAAAGTCGCGCGCCTGCGGCCGCTGGTTTGCATAAAGGGATAAGCGAAGAGATCCGTTCCCTGCGTGGTCGCCGCGCGCTATCGCCGGCCGTCGGGAAATCCCGCGATCAATCAGCCTAGCAGGTGATGTTTACCGATGATATGCACGCTGCTGGCCTGCGGGCCGTCGTTGCCGGCCTCTTCGGAATACCAGACCTGGTCGCCTTCCTCGAGCAAATCGAAATCCCCATCGACAACGCTGTTGCGATGAAAGTAAATCTCGCGGCCGTCGGCGCTCAGGATGCGGCCGTGATCGAGCATCGGTATGATTTCGCTGATCGTCCCGTGGGGCGGCAGCTCGTGGGTTTTGACATCGCGGCGCTGCTTGCGCGCATAGTCCTGTAACTTTCGCCGTGCGGCTTTAAAAGCATCGCGCACCGCGACATACGGATCTTCATGCGCATGATGATCCTTCGGGTCGCGCTTGATGACGATCTCGTTTCCGGGCACGGTCAAATCGATGCGGACGTGGTAGAGCTGACCCTGGTGATGATGACCGTGCGGCCGCTCGACGACCACGCGGCAGGCCATGACCTTTTCGTAAAACTGGTCCAGTTTATCGGCTTTTTCGCGAATATTCGCCTCCAGCGCTTCGGAGCGGGGGATGTCGCGGAAGGTGATTTGCAGGGGCTGTTCCATGGTATCGAATCGATGAGTCAGGTTTAAAATTCAGGATGTTCCGCTCAAGCAGAACCTGGATAGTGAATAATTGTTTCCGATAACCCGTCACCGCTTCCTGATTCATGTCAAAGGAATCGATTTCTGCGGCGGAATCTTCTCCGCGTAAGCGGCCTTCTTAATAGTACAACGCCGTTGCAAGGTCCCCGCTTGCGCGGGGACGACTTCAAGTCTGCGGCGGTAGGTAGTCGTCCGACCATTTCAGCACGACATTGAACGAGATCGAGATACGTTGCTGGCGCGACAGGTTGGGATGCACCAGGTGATGCAGGAACGACGGCCACATCAGGATCATGCCGGGTACCGGGTTCAGCGTGTACTGGGGTGAAATCTGCGCGTCGCCGCAGATTGCGTTCATGTTGGCCTGCGGACGCGGATCGTAGAAGGAAATGGCGCCCGGGCTCAGGTCGTTGCGGCTGCCCGCCTCGGCCGCCTGGTCGGGTATCGCCACGTAGTAGGTACCGCTCAGGTAGCTGTGAGGGTGGTTGTGCAGGTCGTGATAATCACCGAAGCGATTGATATTGGCCCAGCCGTGCAGGCTCCAGTTGACCGGGTAATCGAGGCCCTGTCGGTGCAGGTAGTCGATCACGGTTTTATTGATGCATTCCTTTAGCCATTGCACCGCCGGGTGCTCGTTCGTCATCAGGTTATCGCCGAGATAATCGGTGGTGAGATCCTCGTTGTCAGCTTCGAGCTGCTCGATGAGCGCGGCGAGCGCCGGGTTGGCCTGCTCGTGGCCGGGCAGAGAGCGCTGTAACAGCGTGGTCGGCCAGAGTTGCAGGAATCCGTCGTTGTCAACTGTCGGCATGGGCTCGTTCTCCTGTCAATCGGCCGGCTCGATCGCCTGCGTGGTCGAGGCCGCTAGCCTCTCCTTATTCGAGTCGTTCCCTGAGTTCGGCGACCTGAGCCTCGAGTTCGGCGACGCGCTGCTCGAGTTCGGCGAGGTTGACGCGCGCCGTGGGTGCGCTTGCCGCCGACGCTTCGGCCTGGCGCGCATGCGCCTCGATGTCGACCGGCCCGGCAAACAGGTGCATGTACTCGGAGTCCTTGCGTCCCGGCGTGCGCGGCAGTTTTACGACCAGCGCATCGCCCTCGTGCGCGATCAGCGCGTCGAGCGCTGCGACCACCGCATCGTTATCGGCGAACTCGTGCAGGCGACCGCTGCGCGCACGCAGCTCGCCCGGGGTTTGCGCACCGCGCAGCAGCAGCAGGCAGACGATCGCGAACTGGGCCGGATCGAACTTCAGCTCGCTGTAGGAGGTGTTACAGAAACGCTGTATGTATTTTTCCACGCCGCGCTTGAAATTGTCTTCGATGCGCACCAGGTGCTTGCCTTCCAGCAGGCGGACGGTGCTCTGCACTACCCCAGGCGTCAGGTTCATGACCGGGTCGCGCGCCGATTTCTGGTTGCAGGCGTTGGTCAGCCCGTTCAGCGTCATCGGATACTGGTCCGGCGTGGTGATGGATTTTTCCATCAGGCAACCGATTACACGGCATTCGTTGGCAGACAGGTTTAGCGGTAGCATCAGGCGCCCTTTCCGGGGTAATGGTTATCCATCATCTCAATGGTTTTCTAATTCAGCGGTGATTTCGATGTCCAGATCGTGGACCGCGAAACCTGGGATATTTACGATCAAAAACCCACGCGGGCCGGCAAGATCCGCAGCCGCTTTGCGCACGTAAATAATACTCGATCTTATTACCCACGGCAGTTGTAAAGTCAAGAAGATCCGCGATATCGCGCGGGGCAAAGGCTGTGTCGATCGTCACGCTGACCTTCCTGCCGGCGATGACGGTCATGGTGCCGTCCTGGTCCCAGCGCAGGCAGGCTGCCCGGGGCGATAGCGATTTGCGCGGTTCGAGCAAGGCCGGCGCGCAGGCGCGGAAAGAGGGCGCCTGGCCGGATATCGAATAGCCGGTCGCTAGCGTTTCCCGCTTTTTGATGCGCGGCCGGCGCGGGTACGGAACGGCTCGATCGCGACCGGCACCTCGCTGACCTCGTTGTTGATGCTCACCATCCATGCATCGTAAATCGGGTCCAGCTTTTTCAGCGCGTCGACAAGCTCGCTTTTGTACGCATTTTCGATCGGCGCGCCGCGTCCCGGCCAGATGCGGAACTTGACCCGAATGTAGAGCCGTCCGGACGGTGTCGTTTGCGCTTCGCTAATTTCTGGGACGTTGCGCAGTATTCCCGGGTATTCCTCGACGAAGCCGCGGGTAATGGCATCGATCTTTGCCGTCATCTGCCGCGCCAGGTCTTGCTGCTGCGACAGCGTGATATCGGCGAAGCAGCGCATGTAACCGCGTGGGTAGATGATCACGCTGGAGAGCGTCCGGTTGGGGATGTAGACCTTCGCGCCGAGCGGATTCAGCAGGATCGTGAAACGCATGCTGATGCTCTGGACGATGCCGATCTGTACGGATATCTCGACCATGTCGCCGACCTGGAACAGGTCGGACAGGATTACGGTCAGGCCGGTGACGACGTCCTGCACCACGCCCTGCGAGCCGAAACCGATGGCGAGGCCGAGCACCGAGGCGCTCGCCAGGTAGGCGGTCAGCGATACGCCGAATTCCTGCAGCACCAGGCCGAGCGCGCCGAAGTACAACGTGAATATCAGCGCGCTGAAGAACAGCCCGGCCAGCGTGCGCAGCTTGTTCCAGCGCAGCAGGGCATCGGCCGACATCAGCTGATGGCCGATCACGCGAATGCCACGCACGGCGACATGCGCTGCTACGGCAATAAACAATACCAGCGCGATGCGCTCCGGGGTTTCCAGGTCTCCCATCGCAGGAAAAATCACGCTTCTCTCCGGGGCGATGCCGCCGCGCGGGGCGTCTGCTTTTTCATGTTTCTTGCACCCGATTTCCTCACGCTATTTACAGGTAGGGCGAAAACAGCCAGGCGGTTGCGTCGCGAATCCTGGCGGGCAGCCCGCGGCCGTCGACAGCCGCCAGCGATTCTTGCGCCGACAGCGACCTGATGCGGTCGAAGTGCTTTAGCAGTGATTCGACGAAGTCCTGGTCGAATACCTCGACCACGATTTCGAAATTCAGCCGCAGGCTGCGCGGGTCGAGGTTGGCGGAGCCGATATGGGCGTAATTATCGTCGATCAGTAACAATTTGCTATGCGCGAACGGGGACGGTTGATAATAGACGCGAACACCGTACTGCAGCAGTTCCCACAGCATGTTGCGGGTCGCCCAGTGTGCCAGCGGCTGGTTCGATTTTTGCGGCAGTATTACGCTGACCTCGACGCCGCGCAAGGCGGCCGCCTGCAGCGTGTTGATCAGTTCCGGCGGCGGCAGGAAATAGGGCGTCATGATCGCGACGCGCTTGCGCGCCAGCGCCACCGCGCCGGTGATGATCATCGCGAGCTTGCCGAGATCCTCGTTGGGACCGTCGGTCACGACCCGGCAGATCGCGTTACCCGCGTTGCGCGGAGACTGATGCGAATGCTGCAGCTGCTCGCGGGCGGCGAATAACCAGTCCTCGTCGAACACCGCCTGCAATTGCTCGACCACGGGGCCCTCGACCTGGAAATGGATATCCGCGGTCTCGTTGCGCCGCGCGGGCCGCTGGCGCAGGTGGCGGTCGCCGATATTCATACCGCCGGTGAATCCGGTGACGCCGTCCACCACCAGCAGCTTGCGATGGTTGCGCAGGTTGACATGGATCGACGGCGGCAGGATACGTGGCGGCACGAAACGAGCGACCTTGATGCCTTCGCTCTTCAACAGGCTGCCCGCGCGCGGCAGGCTGTACCACTCGCCGACGCCGTCGAGCAGCACGCAGACCTCGACCCCGCGCCGCTGCGCCGCCACCAGCGCATCGATGAATTCCAGCCCGCTCTGATTGGTCTCGAAGATATAGGTCGCAATACAGACCGATTGGCGCGATTGTTCGATGGCCCGCAGCATCGCGGCATAGGCCTCCTCCCCGGAGAAGAAGGGCGCTAGCCGGTTGCCGGTAGCCAGCGTTCGATGCGTGACCGCGGCCGAGGATCGCGCGAGGGCGGCAAAATCGGGATGCGCGACCAGTTCGGGCAGCCGCATGTCCTGGTCGAAAGTATTGAACATTTCGGGACCTTCGAATCCGATCTTGAGGCGCCGTAACGGCTCGCCCTTGAGCTGATGCGCGCGCGTGCGCAGGCGGTTGATGCCGAACAGGTAATAGAGCAACGGCCCGACGATCGGGTAGGCGAAGCTGACCGCGATCCATCCCAGCGCTGCACGCGGATCGCGTTTATACAACAGTGCGTGGCCGGCGCTGGTCACGGCAAGGGCAAAGTGCGCGGCGAGTACCAGCCAGGCGTTGTTTAACAAATCATCCACGATTTTATTGGTTCATTATCCCCGCTGCTCAGGTCGGATCGTTAGCGAACATGAAAACTACCGCATCTGGCAAAACGGGCCCGTTCAAGTAAGTATCTGAATGAGCGAGCATATCATCTTGCTGGTTAATGCCGCAGGAAACAGTAACATAACTGTCATGCTCGAATCGCTGTTGAATACCTACGGTTACCCGATCCTGCTGCTCGGCACCTTCCTCGAGGGAGAGACGATTCTGGTCCTGGGGGGCGTCGCCGCGCACCTGGGCTATTTATCGCTGGGATGGGTAATCGCCTGTGGATTTGCCGGAACCCTGTTCGGCGATCAGCTTTATTTTTACCTGGGACGCCGCCACGGCAGCGAATTCCTCGCGCGCCGACCGACCTGGCAGGCGCGCTCGCAACGCGTGCATCGCATCCTGGAACGCTATCCGGTACTCCTTATCCTCGGATTCCGGTTCCTGTATGGCTTGCGCACGGTAACTCCTTTTGCGCTCGGCACGAGCAGGCTGCCCTACCTGCTTTTTACCGTGCTTAACGTGATCGGTGCCGGAATCTGGGCAATTGCGATCGGTCTCGCCGGTTTCTATTTCGGGCATAGCGTCGAAATCGTGCTGGGCGAAATAAAGCAATACGAGATTCAGGTAATGGCATTTGTCGGTGTTACTGGATTGCTCGCCTGGATTGTATTCATGATTCACAGGCGCAAGCAGGACAGGCGCTCGGATAGGAAAAATGAAGGATTCTGATTGATCCGGTACGGGAGAAAAATGTATGGCTTATTTTATGAAACGCTATCATCCGCCCGGCACTTCCCCGGGCACGCTTCAACAGGCCAGAAAAGTCTCCGGAGCTCCGTTGAGGCTTTATTTGATGGATTACACGGATACCGAGTTTACCGAGCTCGAACTGGGAGCAGCCGAGGAGGCCAGGGATTACCTGGAACGCGACACGGTAACCTGGATACACGTGCAGGGGGACGCCGAAGCGGAAACCATGCGCCAGCTGGGCAAATTGTTCGGCCTGCATCACCTCGCGCTCGAGGATGTGATCAACTCCGGGCAACGCCCGAAGGTAGACGATTACAAGGACCAGTTGTTCGTGGTGATGGCGCATCCTTTCAAGGAGGACAACCCGACCAACGTTGTGATGGCGCAGTTAAGCATTTTTATCGGTCATAATTTCCTGATCAGTTTCCATCCGGGCGCGAACGATCCTTTCGATCCGGTACGTAAAAGACTACGTGAACACGCGGGGCGTATCCGCCAGAAGGGCTCGGACTACCTGCTTTATGCCCTGATAGACCTGGTGATCGACGAGGGTTTCCCGGTGCTCGAGCTGCTCGGTGACGAAATCGAAGCGCTGGAAGAGGAACTGCTGGATCGTCCGACGCGAGATTCCCTGCACCGGTTACACCATCTCAAGCGAACGATGCTCATCGTTCGCCGGATGTTGTGGCCCCAACGCGAAATATTGAACAGGTTGATGCATGACGAAAACGGAATTATCGCGGCCGAGAACCAGGTCTATTATCGTGATTGCTACGATCACACGATCCAGATCATGGACCTCGTCGAGACTTATCGGGACATGGTGAGCGGACTGCTCGATATTTACCTGTCCAGCGTCAGCTATCGCCTCAATGAAATCATGCGCGTGCTGACCATCATCGCAACCATCTTTATTCCGCTGACCTTTATCGTCGGCGTCTATGGAATGAATTTCAGTAACAATGAAAGCCCCTGGGCGATGCCGGAACTGCGCTGGTATTACGGTTACCCGCTGGTGTGGTTGCTGATGATCGTAATCCTGGCGGGGATGCTGTTTTATTTCAGGCGCAAGAAATGGCTCTAGTGCAGACAACGAAAGAAAATTTTATCTCGATGCAACAAATTCGCGTAACCTGGTCGCAACGCTTCGCAATTGAACCCGGCGAGCACGCTGTCGTAGCTCATCCGGGCAGCGAGGCCATGTAGGTCGGCAAACCGGGGCGGAACGAAGGCGGATTCCTGCAACAGGCGTTTCTCGTGAAGCTGGCGCAGAGGCGCGATATCACGAGAATAATTACCTCGCTGAAGCCGGGTGGCTCGGCGCTGCTCGGCGGCGATGTTCCCGCGTCATGGCAGGTCGCGCGGAAGCAGGCGACTGTGGCCTCGTTCAGGCCCTCAAGCTACCTTTAGGGTACCGACCGGTCGTGCAAACCGTTTAAAGTCTCTTTCTGCAACTTTTCCCTATGTGGTGGTGACTTGTCGCCATCTTCTGAAGTCTAAAAACATATGCCTAACAGGCTTTATGTCAGCAGGCCGGCGCCCAGATGCCGCTTTTGACAACGATCGGCTTTTAACCAAAGTAAATAAAAATGTTTAATTCACGACTAGCAATATTGGTCGCCGCGGCGACGCTCACTTGTAGCGCATTCGCGGCAGACGAACCGCCCGGATTTACCATCAATCCAGGCATCGGGATGACCGAGTTCGACAGTTCGACGCAACTGGACGAGGATTCTCACTGGTCTCTCGGCTTCGGCTACCGCTTCGACAATCCGTGGGCGCTGGAGCTGAATTACGCGTCGGTCGATACCAACAGTAAGCCGACCGGGCTGGGTGTCGATGTCGATTACCTGACGCTGGGCGGGCTTTACCACTTACCGTCGCAGTCCAGCTGGAAGCCGTTTCTGTCGCTGGGGCTCGGCGAGCGCGGTATCGACGCCAGCGGCGCCAGCAGCGAAGACTCCGTGGTCGAGCTGGGAGCAGGACTCAAGTACCTGCTGTCGGCAAAAT